>JANPHP010000421.1:0-29366 GCA_031424495.1 Bacteroidota bacterium
ATCGTACCGCAGATTATATGTGTAGGGACGCCATGCTTGGCGTCCCTACACATATAATCTGCATCCCGATCAATTCAGTTGCACCAATTCAAATTCGTAGCTCTCCATGATGGTATTGGCGAGCAGTTTTTGGCAGGCCTCGTCGACCTTGGCCTCAGCGTCTTTTTTGGTTTTGGCTTCGATCTCCATGGAGATGCGTTTGCCGACGCGCAAGTTGGCGACGGTGTCAAAGCCGAGGTTTTTGAGGCCATGTTGGGTAGCCTTGCCTTGTGGATCCAGCAATTCTGGACGGGGCATGATGTGAATATTCGCCTGGAATTTCATGCTTTCTTGTGTAAGCGGGTATCGATGAATGAGAGAATGAAATACAAAATGATGATCAGGGGGATGGCCCTGAACCACAAAATCGCCAGCAAAGTTACTGAAATCAAGATCAACACATAGCGCGGCCAATTGCCTTTCCACGTGTAATCCTTGAATTTCATGGCGAGGAGGGGGATCTCGGTGATGAGCAGGATGGAGAAGATGAGGGTGAAGGCTATTACTACCCAAGGATTGTAAAGCCATTGGAAAGGATTCAAAAGAAATGCATCCAGCCAAGAAACACCATTGAGTGAGGATGAAAGAGATTCATAGGTATAATATCTCTTTGCATATAGGCTTTCAAGATTGATGTCTTGGAGGCAAATCAGAAAAATGGAAAGAAAGAACAATGCGTTTGCAGGAGTCGGCAGGCCCAAGAATCCATAGGATTGCCTTGTATCGATGTTGAATTTGGCAAGTCTCCAAGCTGAGAACAATGGGATTACCAAGCCCATATAAGGTATGAGTTTCATCCAAATAGGAATGTGTTCAAAGCGAATCCCATCTATCGTTGGATCGGTTTCAGATAATAGTAGGTTCATTTGTAGCTCAAGGACAAAGTACATCATCATCCCAGGCAAAACACCGAAGCTGACCAAATCGGAAAGTGAATCCAATTCCTTCCCCATTGGAGAAGTAACTTTCAAAGCCCTTGCCACAAACCCATCAAAGAAATCAAAAACCATTGCCCCAAGCATCAACCACCCGATTAGCTTGTAAGGTGGTGGCGCAAGGTGGTGATCCATCAGCAACACAATCGCCACCAGCCCGCAAGCCAGATTCCCAAGCGTGAGCAGATTGGGGATCGCATTCCTAATCATTTGCATAGAGGTGCTGCTTGAGAATGTAATCGCTCACACGCTCGGTCACCATGTAGCGCACCGACTTGCCGGCCGCGATGAGCTCGCGCACCTTGGTGGCCGAGATGTCGAGCAGCGGCAACGCAAAGCGGTGCACCTGCGGATATTTCGCAAATCCGCTGCCGTCTGAGCCGTGCCGCGGATAGCAGTAGATCGGCCATTTTGCCAAAATCGCCTCGTATTCCTTCCACTTGTGCAGGTGATCGAGGTTGTCTTCGCCCATGATCAGCGAGAATTCATAACCCGGATAGGCCTCATTCAGCTTTTTGAGGGTGTCGATCGTGTAGCTGGGCTTGGGCAGCGTAAATTCAAAGTTGGAGGCGTGGATTTCCTGGTGATTGCCGAGCGCGATTTCGACCATGCGGTAGCGGTCATATTCCCCGAGCAGATTCGCCTTGGTTTTCAGCGGATTTTGCGGCGAGACGACCATCCAAATCCGGTCCAAATCAGTCTCGTTGAGGGCCGACTCGGCGATGATGAGGTGCCCCACGTGGATGGGGTTGAAGGATCCAAAAAACAGACCGACTTTCATGTTGCCTCAGACGATGTTGAGTACCTGCTCCTTGATGCGCTCCAAATCTTCCTTCATCTGCACGACCAGCACTTGGATCGTGGCATCGTTGGCTTTGGAACCGATCGTATTGATCTCGCGGCCCATTTCTTGGGAGATGAAGCCGAGCTTCTTGCCATTGCTCACGCTTTCCTCCAGCGCAGTGCGGAAGTATACCACGTGCTGCTCCAAGCGCACCATTTCCTCGTTGATGTCGAGCTTCTCCAAGTAAAAGATCAACTCCTGCTCAAATCGGTCCGCATGATTGTTCACCTTGGATTGAATATCGGCCATCACGGTCTCGATGCGGCCGCGCATCGCGTCATAGCGGGCGGGCAGCAGCTTGCCGACCTCGCCCAGCAAGTGGCCGATGTTTTCATTGCGCTGACGCAGGTCATCAGCGAGGGCAGCCCCTTCTGATGCACGGCTTTCGTTCAGGAGGCGGGTCGCCTCCCTGAAACATGCGTCGATCATGTTCCATTCCTCCGGGTCGCCGTCGGTGCTCTCGGGCGTCATGGCGTCGGGCAGCGAGAGGATGTATTCCAGCGAAACCCCGTATTGCAGGCCTAGGTCCTCGCGCACCTTGTCCAGGTCGCGGGCGTAGGCTTGGATGAGCGGACGGTTCAGTCGCAATTGATGCTTGTCGGGATTGAGCACCTCGATGTTGAGGTTCACATTGATCTTGCCGCGCTCAAGCGCCGCTGTGAGCATGTTGCGCAACACCAGTTCCTCTTGCATGTAGGAACGGGGAAGCTTCATGTTGATCTCCAAGAACTTGCTGTTCAGGGATTTGAGCTCGACAGAGACCTTGTAGTTGTCTGAGCTGAGGCTAGACGCCCCGTAGCCCGTCATCGATTGAATCATGCTGTGCATTCAGGATTTGCACAAAGGTAGCATTTATAGTTGGTTAGCAGGTTCAGAACAGCGGAGCGAAAAGTCTTGAGGCATGTATAATCCCACTTTTTTCATGAAACATCAAACCGTTGAAATCGGCATAGCAGAGGCACCCGGCTTTGTGCTCTGGTGGCCAAATATCAGCGGCTTAGTTCAATCTTGAAAAGTGGAATTATGTCCACGCCAAGTAGATCTCAAAGGAACTTATTCCCAATATTCGTTTACGATCTTAAAGGACTGTTCGAAAGATTCCTGCTTTCGGTATTCCGTTACGATAGTTTTGATCGGATTACCCTGTGCGTCGTTTTCGAAAAGAGTCACTTTTTTGCTGAAATAGGGTTCCTGTTGCAATTGCAACGTAAGTAATTGATAGGATGCTATGTCGTAGCAATAGCTTGTTTGTTGGGTAGTCAGTCCGTTTTCACGGGTGCTTTCGGAAATCAGTTTCCCACGATCGTTGTAATCGTAAATAACCGTCCAATTGCGCGGAGGAACGACTTGGTAACCCCAAGTTTTGTAGGCGATCTTCGTTGGACGACCGTTTGAATCGTAGCTTGTTTCACGGTCCTCGCACTTTTGCCAATGTTTGTCGCCCATGTCGCGGCGTTTGATTTCGCGGCCTAGCGAGTCATAAAAATATTCGTAGGAAGCAATGGTATCCTCAGCATTTTTCATGACATATTCTGTCCAAGATTGGCCCTTGGTATTACGAAATGTAATATGGCTCAAGTATTTAGGGCTTTTGAGTTGCCATATATACAATGGTTTTTGGGTGAATTTTTCTTTCGTATCGATGGCCGCGTAATAGGTCCGTGATTCCATATTGGCATCGGGGTCTTTGGCAAGGATGCTGGCCAAGATTTTGGTATCAGGCATACTTTTGCGCATGTAGCTGCGGTCGATCCTTTGGGTGTATTCGTATTCCTCCACTTCATAAGTCCCCGTCTCTTCCAAAAGTCGCGCTTTGCGTATGATCCTACCTGCGGTATCGTAGTCCATGCTTTCTATCACGAGGTAGTTGAGATCGTCCACAATGCGGAAGGTACAATGGCCTTGTCGATCAAATCGTTCCAAGCGTTCAAGTTGCGCATAAGGCATCTTCAGCGTGGTGCAGGTGCTGAGCATGCCGTTGGATTGGCCGAGCGAAGCAAGTCGGAGCAAAAGGAGGGCAAGGCATACCCAATAGTGTTTCATGGCGGCAACCAAAGTTGGATGTGTTGAACAAAGATAGCCAAAATAATGTAGGGGCATAGGTCATGGATCAACGTTTCGAGCTTCGAGGATACATCGTCCAAAGGGGAGGGTGCCGACCATAAGGTCTTCAGCCTATTTTGTCAACGGGCAAATGCTTCGAACTTTGAACATCGACGCAAAATGGCTCGATGGAGATGGCTTCGACCGTCGAGCCTCAAGGCTATATCGTATGAGGTAGAATGAGTTGGAAGATGCAGGGTCATGGGCCTCTGCCTGCCCGACTGGGATCTCACAAACAGCCTTTGGAAGCTCCACACAGCGCAAAGGAATGCTGCAAGTACGAAATGGGCGGAGTCGAAGAAAAATACATAGCGCTCCCCATGGCTGCACTTGGCAAGCGCGGGCTTGATTTTCTCTTGTACGAATTGCTCCTGTTTACCGGGTCAGCCATGGCAGGCACGTGCCCTGACGGCTGAACTTCAACCCGTTGGACTTGAGAAATGTGCGCATCGCCGTAGTTTTGAGGGATTTCTGGGTAAACCTCTCCATCCAAGCGACGGCTTTGGCCATCGAGGGACTTGGCCTTCTGATGAAGGATGCGCCAAGCGAGAGGCCATGTGGTTTGAGAATTGGCTGAGGACGATGTCGCTTAGGATGCAGGATGGCCTCAAGGCCACCCGCTTGATCATGCTTGTTGCCATCGGTGACCGTGCCCGGCCGTACATCAGCAATTTTTGCAAGATTAGAGCGGTCGAACTCGTTGAGGAGCGACAAAATGTGGAGTTGCTTGGGCGTCTGGAGGGATCGTAAGGTCCAAAGGATGCAATGTGGAATCATTCATCCTCAATCATACATCGTTAATCCCAACCGCCATTGTCAATTGTCAATTATCCATTATCAATTGAACCCAGTTGGCGGTACCACAAAGTTTTGGGTGACTTGGTCTCGTTTGTAGTTGAGTTGGTAGGCGTAGGTTTGGCCGGGGTTGAATTTGGAGGCTTTAAGGACGATGCGGTTTTTGCCGAAGGTGTCGGCATACTGGTTTTGCCAGATTTTTTGCCCGGAGGCGTCAAAAAGCCTGATCTCGACCATGCCCGAGTAGGGCAGCTCGTAGGAAATCACGACAAAGGATCCCGAGACCTCGGCGCCCTTCAATGCGATTCTAGCGTCCACTACCGTCGGGGCATGGATCGCCACTTGGGCCTTCAGACCCAAAATTCCTACAAGTAGGAAGAACAGCAGCGTGGTTAAGCGTCTCAATTCCGTGGTGAATTCACCGAGTATAGGTTGGGCGATTCTGATCGCGACCTCTAAAATAGAGATTTCTTTTCAAAATTAAAGCCAAAAACATTCACTTCCAGCAGGAAAACCGCCAGAATATTTCCACATTCGCAATTCCTAAAGCGTTTTATCCTTGCGTTCACAATTTTGCCCACCCATGCAAAAAGCGTTTTTCTTGCGCACAGCACTCTTGGGAATATGCCTCAGCGTGACCCATTGGGCTCATGCGCAAGGAACATTTCCCAGCCTCGGAATGCACGCCAACAACCCGGCTGTGCATGTTTTTACCCACTGCAACATCGTGCGCGCTCCAGGGGACGTCTTGATCGATGGCAGCATGGTCGTGAGAGATGGCATCGTGGAGAATGTCGGGAAGGGTATCGCTGCACCCCAAGGCGCGGCCGTGCATGACTTACATGGATTTTGGATTTTCCCAGGATTCATCGATGCTTGGTCGAGCTATGGTTTGGAACGCCCCAAAAAAGAACCAGAAACTCCCGGTCAGTCCCCCCAATATGTCTCCAAAGAGAGAGGCCCAGGCAATTGGAATGAAGCAGTGCAGCCTGAGTTTGCGGCTGCACCCCACATCAACCCCGACAAAAAAGTCGCCGCCGAACTCCGCGCGCTTGGTTTCACGACGCTGCATGTTGTGCCCAACGATGGCATTTTCCGAGGCTCTTCGGCGCTCCTCAACTTGGGAGAAGAGCAAATTCACCAAGAGCTGCTGCGGTCCGAGCTTGGCTCCTGCATGTCTTGGGACAAGGGTGCGACCAATCAGAGCTACCCCAGTTCGCTCATGGGTGCTGTGGCCCTGATTCGCCAGACTTTGTATGATGCCGCTTGGTATTCACAGGTCGCCAAGCAGCGTCAGCAGTTGCCGGGCATGCCGCTCACAGAAACCAATCTTTCGCTAGAGGCCATCAACCGGCAGGCGGCGGCGCAATTGCCGATATTTTTTGATTGCGGCGACTGGCAGGGAATGGCCCGCGCCCAAAAAATCGCCTCCGAATTTGGCCTCAAACTCGTTTTCAAGACCGATGGCACGGGTTACCAGCGGCCCGATGTCTTGAAAGCCGTCGCCTCACCGATGATCGTGCCGATCAATTTTCCCGAAGCCTACGACATCAAGGATCCCGCCGATGCCCGCGAGGTGCCCCTGCGCCGCATGTGGCAATGGGAGGCCGCGCCGACCAATCCCGCCCAACTCGACCGCGCAGGCATCAAGTTTGCCTTGACGCTGAGCGACTTGAAAAAATCTGCCGATTTTTGGCCGATGCTGCAAAAGGCCCTTCGCAGCGGCCTCAGCCCCAAGGCAGCCCTCGCGGCCCTTACCACCACACCAGCATCCATCCTCGGCATGGACCAACGCCTCGGCACCCTCGATCCCGGCAAAATGGCCAATTTCTTCATTGCTGACGATGATATATTCGCCAAGGAAAAAGTCACCGTCTATGAATCCTGGATCGCGGGCCGCCGCTATGGCATCCAAGACATCCCCGAGTGGGATCCCCGCGGGCAATATCAGCTCCAAGCCGGCAACGAAACGCTCTTGCTCCAGATTGCTGGAAAATATGCGCAACCCAAGGCGAGCCTCATCCAGGGCAAAGACACGATAGACGGCACGATCAAGGTCGATGGCCGCAGCCTCGCATTCACATTGCCGACGCAAAAGGGCAAGCCATTGCCGCAATACCGCCTTTATGGCATCGCAACGGGCGCGCAAATGGGGGGCGAAGGCGTGGCTACAACAGGCGCACGCCTCACGTGGTCGGCCACATTGGTCGGGCAGGTGCCTGAGAAACCCGATACCGCCGGGCTCCTGAAGCCCATCAATACCGCCGACATGGCCGCCGTGCGCTATCCCTACATGCCCTTTGGCTTCAAGGAACAGCCGCAACAAAAGGTTTGGCTGCTCAAGGGCGCGACCGTCTGGACCAATACCGCCCAAGGCAAATTGGAAAATGCTGAGGTGCTGATCGCAGATGGAAAAGTGCAAGCTGTCGGCAAAAATCTCCTCGTGCCGCCTGGTGCGACTGTGGTCGACGCCTCAGGGATGCACATCACGCCCGGTATCATCGACGAGCACAGCCACATCGCCATCAGCGGCGACGTGAACGAAGGCACCCACGCCAACACCGCCGAGGTGCGCATCGGCGATGTGGTCAATTGTGAGGATGTAAACATCTACCGTCAGCTCTCCGGCGGCGTCACTACCTCGCAATTGCTGCACGGCTCGGCCAATCCCATCGGTGGGCAGAGCGCCATCATCAAGTTGCGCTGGGGCGCGACGCCCGAGGAGATGAAATTTGCGGCCGCGCCCGGCTTCATCAAATTTGCCCTCGGTGAAAACGTGAAACAAAGCAATTGGGGCGACCCTTTTCAGACGCGTTACCCGCAGACGCGCATGGGCGTGGAGCAATTCTTCATCGATGCCTTCACGGCCGCCAAAGAGTATCGCCGCCGCCAAAATGGCATTGCAGGCGGCACGCCGGGTTTGATACCTGAGCGCCGCGACTTGCAGATGGAGACTTTGCTCGAAATCATGGACGCCAAGCGCTTCATCACCTGCCACAGCTACGTGCAGAGCGAAGTCATCATGTTGATGCGGGTCGCTGAGTCTTTTGGCTTCAAAGTCAATACATTCACCCACATCCTAGAGGGCTACAAAGTCGCCGACAAGATCAAGGTGCATGGGGCAAATGCATCGACCTTCTCGGATTGGTGGGCTTATAAATATGAGGTGATCGACGCCATTCCCTACAACGCAAGCATCCTCCAAAAGGTCGGGGTCAATGTCTGCATCAACAGCGACGATGGAGAAATGGGCCGACGCCTGAACCAAGAAGCAGCCAAAAGCGTGAAATATGGGGGAATGAGCGAGGAGGACGCCTTGAAAATGGTGACCTTGAACCCCGCCAAAGCCCTGCATATCGATCAATATGTCGGCAGCATCGAAAAAGGCAAAGATGCCGATCTCGTACTTTGGAGCGATCACCCACTGTCGGTTTACGCCGTCGTGCAAAAGACTTTTATCGATGGCAAGCTCTACTTTGACCGAGAAAACGACCATGTATTGAGCTTGTTTGCGAATGCGGAACGACAACGACTCACCCAGAAGATGATCGACAGCCCCGAGAAGGACAAGAAAAAATTTGAGGGGAAAAATGGCCCTCAAATCCACCACTGTGAGAGCCACGGGGCAGAAGGGGAGGACGCACAATGAAAACGCAAATCCATACACCGAGATTTTTGAAGATTCGCTTGCTCGCAGCACTGAGCTGTTGCCTGCTGCTCGCGCAGGTACTGCAAGCGCAAGACGTGCCCACCCCCGCACCCGCTCACAAGGGCAATTTGTTGCTGGAGAATGCAACGATCCATGTGGGCGACGGCTCCGTGATTGCGCAGGGGAATGTGCTGGTGGTAGATGATAAGATCGTCGCCGTCGGCGTCACCGAGGGCTTGCCTGCTGATTTGGAGCGCATTGACCTCTCAGGAAAGCACCTCTATCCGGGGCTGATCGCGCCGATCACGCAGCTCGGCCTCAGTGAGATCGAGGCAGCACGCGCCACCAACGACCGCGCCGAGGTCGGCAGCATCAATCCCAACGTGCGTGCATTGATCAGCTACAATACCGACTCGCGGGTCACGCCCACCGTGCGCTCCAATGGCATTTTGCTGGCCCAAATCACGCCCGACGGCGACCTGCTTCAAGGCTTGAGCTCCGTCGTGCAGCTTGATGCATGGTCTTGGGAAGATGCATCTTACCTGCCCGACGATGCCGTTCATTTGGATTGGCCGTCGCAACAGATCAGCGTGTACCCCGGTGCGCCGCCGCGTGAGGAGCAGGAAAAGCGCCTCAAGGAACGCATGCAACTCATTGAGAATGCCATGCGCGATGCCCGCGGCTACGCCCTCGCCAAGACGGCGACGCCATTGCCCAAAATCGACCTCCGTTGGGAGGCCATGATCCCAGTCATACAGCGCGAAAAAGCAATTTGGATCTCAGCCAATACAGAAAAAGACATCCGCTCAGCACTCGAGTTCGCACAGCGGCAGCAGTTGCGCATGGTCCTCGTGGGCGGGGCAGATGCTTGGCTGCTCAGTGATTTGTTGCGCCAATACCAGGTGCCCGTCGTGCTGCGCAAGCCGCACAGCCTGCCCCGCACAGAAGATGACCCCGTCGACCTGCCCTACAACACGCCGCGGATTTTGTTCAAGGCGGGTGTGCTCACCTGCCTGAGCATGGACAACTACTGGAATTATCGCAACCTGCCGTTCCAAGCTGGGCAGACTGTGGCGAGTGGCCTCAGCAAAGAGGAGGCCCTTCAGATGGTTACCCTCAATACGGCCAAGATCCTCGGCATCGATGCCCGCACAGGTTCGATCGCCGTCGGCAAGGACGCGAACCTGATCGTGTCGGCAGGTGACCTGCTCGACATGCGCACGAGCCAAGTGGAATTCGCATGGATCCAAGGCCGCAAAATCGATCTGGGGAATAAACAAAAGGATTTGAATGCCAAGTATTTGCAGAAATACGGGAAGTAGTCAGCAGAATGCAGGAGGCGGCACCTGCCTAGCTGACCGCTCCTTCATCCGCCAAGAAAAAGCCTATGAAGTTCTGTCTCTGGGTATTGTTGTCATTGCTTACGACCGCCATGGCTGCTGACAAGGATGCAGCCGTGGCCTGCATCACCCATCAGATCGAGCGCATGGAGCACGGAACCACTGATTTCGCGGAATTGCGCGCATCGTATACGGTGGCGATCGTCGATACGGCCACGCAATTTTCAGTTGCTATGCTGGAACCCTGCGCCGCGCAAGTCACCTATACGCGAGAAGGTCGCCGAGGCCGGGTCTCGGGCATTTACATGACTTTGGAAAGCCCGACTTCGTTGGCCGCGCTGCGGCGTGTTTGGGGCGATTTTAGCGCATTACCACCTACCCCAGCGGGTAAGTTTTCGGCCATCGCCTTGTATGATACTGGCAATCCAGAACAGACTTACGCCATCATCGCCGAGGCGCGTTCGGCCATTACCGAAAGCAGCTTGATCGATCGGGTGAGCATACGGGTCGATTATGCCGACTAGTGCATTCTTCTAGAAGGTAGGCGATGTAAATCAGTGATTGCGGTAAGGCTCGGTCTCGATCTTTTGCTTATTTTTCGGGCATGGGAAAAATCAATCTCGATGAGCCGATCATTTTGTTGGGAGCCGGCTTGAGCAGTGGCTTGATGGCCGCCTATTTGGGCCGCCGTGGCTTCAACGTAGAGGTCTACGAGCGTCGTCCAGATCCAAGATCGACCGACTTGTATGTCGGCAAGTCGATCAACCTTGCGATCTCGGTGCGGGGTCTGCATGCGATGCACGACGTGGGTTTGGAAGAGGCCACGCGTGCGATGTGCATTCCCATGCGTGGGCGCACGATCCACGACCGCGAGGGCAAGACCGACTTCCATTATTACAGCAACGATGGGCAAAAGGCGATCAACTCCATTTCCCGCGGGGACCTCAACCTGCTCTTGATCAAGACCGCCGACAGCTTTGACAACGTCTCATTTCATTTCAATGAGCGCTGTGTGGGCATGGATTTGGAGACGGGCGAGGCCCTGCTGCACAATGAAGTGACGTGTGCGCAGCACAAAGTCAAAGGGCAAACCGTGATCGCCTGCGACGGTGCGTTCTCGGGTGCGCGCAGCAGCATGTTGCGTGCGCCGCGATTCAATTTTTCCCAGACCTACCACGAAGCGTCCTACAAGGAGCTGAGCTTCAGGCCTTCGAATGAGGGCGGATGGCAGCTCGATGCGCATTCGCTCCACATCTGGCCACGCGGCAGTTTCATGCTCATTGCCCTCCCCAACATGGACGGCAGTTTTACGGTGACCCTGTTTTATCCCGCCAAGGGCCCCAACAGTTTCGAAACGCTCTCGACGCCGGCGGCTGTCGAGACATTTTTCAAGACCGAGTTTCCCGATGCCTATGCTTTAATGCCGCACTTGGCAGAGGAGTTTTTCAGCAATCCGACGGGGGAATTGGTGACGGTGAAGTGCGATCCCTGGCATTTTGAGGGGAAATGCGCATTGGTGGGTGACGCCGCCCATGCTGTGGTCCCGTTTTATGGGCAGGGCATGAATGCAGCATTCGAAGACTGCACCGTGCTCAACAATTGCATCGCACTCGGCGAGGATTGGGCCGCGACATTGGCGGAATACAGCAAGCAGCGCGTCGCGAACGGGCAGGCGATCGCCGACATGGCGGTCGACAACTACTTCGAGATGCGCGACCGCGTCGGTGACCCCGATTGGCGCTACCGCAAATCGATCGAGCATGCTTTGGAAAATGCATTTCCCAGCACCTACATTTCCCGCTACGAAATGGTCTCTTTCACGCGCACGCCTTATGCAGAGGCGCTGCGTCGCGGGCAGATCAATGATGAAATCCTGCACGCACTCGCAGCCCAAACGCCGGACCTGACCCAGTTGGATTTGGCGATCGCCGAAAAATTGATCCAAGAAAAGCTTGCCTGAGCCTTTGGCTAACGCTTGTTTGTATGCGAAGTTGCACGGACATCGCAGGAAGCTTGCTATTATTGCAGTATGAAGAAGGTAAAGATGCAGTATGTCTATTTGGCCTTGGGCGTTTTGGGCTTGGCAGGCGGATGGATGTATTGGAATTTTTGGGGATGCACCGACAGTTGCCCGATCGATTCGAGTTGGAAGCTGAGCATGTTGCGGGGTGGCGTCATCGGTTTGTGCATCGCAGCGATCCTGCATCCTTCCCGCAAAAAGGAAAACGAAAACAACACTACTGTCGCATGAAATTACCATTTACCAAAGGTTTCGCCGCAGGTTTGCTGATCTTGATCACTGTTTCGTTCACGTCTTGCCAAGCGCAAAAGGAGCCGCAGCCGGCACCGGGGGCAGCTGCAGTAGCCACGGCGCAGCCACAAGCTGCGGCTGTCGAGGTGATCGAGCCCACCGCAGCCGAACAGCTGATCGCTAAGGAGGCAGGACTTCAGATTTTGGACGTGCGCACGCCAGAAGAGGTATCCGCAGGCGTAATTGCCAATGCAAAGACCATCAACTGGTTCGATGCAGATTTTGCAACGCGTGCCGAGGCTTCGCTCGACAAGACCAAGCCTGTCTTGGTCTATTGCAAAGTCGGCGGTCGCAGCGCCCAAGCAGCCGAAGTCCTTGTGCAAAAAGGATTTACAAAGGTCTACAATCTCAAGGGCGGGATGATGAAATGGGAAGGCGATAGCCATCCTGTGCAGAAATAAAGATTTGTTTGTTGGTAGAGTTTGGTTTGTAAGGAAAGCGGGCGCTAGCCCGCTTTCTGATTTTTGGAGGGTGCGTATTGTGTTTCTTTTGGGTCCACGGTCGTATGCCTGCAAACCAGCCTTGCCCGTTAATCTTCGTGTTTGGGTTTCGACCAGAAAGCGATACCCAACCTAAATTCGACAAACTTGCTCAACACACGCTCTGGACCATAACGCACCTGCTCACTACCGCCTTGCAGCCGACCCGCAACGCTGGGAATCAATTGCAGACGATTTGAAAGAGGTATTCGCAACCCTAAGGCTAATTGCGCATTGATCCCGTCCAGATCATCCTTGTAAAGCGCGATGCCATAACCAATGCCAATTTGGATGAAGGGCGTGATGGCGGCTGGAAGGAGATGGAAGCGGGCATCCAAATGGATAGGAATCATGATCGGGGTGCCATAGTCGGTTTGCACGCCGATACCTATCCCTAGCGAAAACGATCGATTGAACCGATACCCATTCACAAAATGAAAACCAATCTCTGTAGGGTTTTGGTAGATCTGATTTTTACCGGGGCCGGCATACAGCTCCACCGCACCAAAATATCCATTGGTGCGCACCTGCGATTGTGAAAATATTGCCGTCGGAAGCATGAGCAGTACTATGATTGAAAATGGCGAAATCCGATTCATTTGATGGGTAATTTTAGAGTTTACAGCAACCAAAAATGCTTGCCGCTTCAGGTTGAAACAGCAAGCATTCTCGTCGCGATCCTATTGGATCTTATTTGTTGTAGAAATCAAAGAAGGTATCGCCACGCAAGCCGATGCGGAGGGTTTCCAAGGGGATGACCTCGTTGGGGGCGATGTTTCCGAGATTTACATTGGAGCCGAGCAATTTGATGAACCAGACTTGCTGCGACTTGAGGGGTGCTTCCCAAAGAATTTTTTCGGAGGGCACGTAGTGGATGATCTCGTCGATGAGGCCAGAGTTGGCGGAGCCGGAATTTTCAAATACGCCCACGGTGCCACTCTCGCGCGCCTCGGCGATGACTTTCCAGGCGCCAGCTTCGAGTTCGATTTTCATGAGTTCCACCCACTTGTAGGCGGGGATCACCACGCTGGCATCCTTGCTGCCGACTTCTGAGAGGACGGTGAAGTTTTTGGCGAGCTGCTTGATGTAGCCACACTTGTCCTCGGTCGTCATGTCGAGGCTGCCATCGCTGACCTCGACAAATGCGCACTTATGGTGCTCGATGAGGCGGCAATAGTCGTCAAATTGGCCTCTGAGGACGTAGGCCTCCATCAGGGTGCCTCCGAAATAGTAGGGCATTCCAGCGGCGCGGTACACGTCCAGTTTCTTGGAGAGATTGCCCGTGACGACGCTCGTGCCAAAACCCAATTTCACGACATCGACATTTGGCCCGGCCACGTCCATGAAGTCTTCAGCCTCACGCACGCTCAGGCCCTTGTCCATGGACATGGTGATGCCGTTTTGCCGAGGTTTGGAATCTCTATCGGGCAGATTTTTCAGTTCAAAACTCATTTTGTAACGTATTGTGTAATCAGATTTTTTACGGTGGGCAATTCCTCTGTCTCCTCGACCATTTCAAACATGAGTTCATGTTTGCTCGGATCCAAGATCAGCCCATTTTCAAGCAATGTTGCGCCTTTTTTCAGTTTGCCTTTTGCAAAGCAATAGGCGGCTGCTTGGTAATACAATTCAGCCATTTGGGGATTGTCCTTGATGCCTTCCTCCAAAAAGGTGATGGCTCCATCTTGGTTGTCATCTGCCCAGAGCAAGGCTCCCCAGTCTTGCCACATCTTCAGGTCGGCATTGTTGAGCCTGAGTGCATGTTGCAGGGCCTCATACGCACCGACTTTGTGGCCCACCATGTATTCGCAGGTGGCAAGCGAGACCCAAGTATCAAAATTTTCGGGATCAAAGCTGATGGCCTTTTTGTAGAAATCGATGGCCGATGCGGTTTTGCCTTCGCACTCCATGCAATAGCCCAAGCCAATCCAAGCGTCGGTGTACTCGGGGTTGGAGTCGGTGCAGCGGTAGTAGTATTTTACCGCCATGGGGTAGTGGCCGAGGTGCTCATAGCACTCGGCGATGTTGTAGTGCAGGGAGAGATCGGGTTTCTCGTGGACGCAGGCTTCAAAAAAGCACTTGAGGGCCTCTTCGTACTTCTCGAGGTCCATGAGCACATTGCCCTTGTTGTACCAAGCAGATGCAAAAGATTCCTCGATGGCCAGCGCAAAATCGTAGGCATCGATCGCTTTTTCAAATAGACCGATGCGTCCATAGAGGATGCCCAAATTGTACCACACCGGAAATGAAAAAGGGTCGCGGTCCAGAAAAGACTCGTACAAGGCGATGGCTTCCTCGACTTTATCTTGGCTTTCCAGGCAGTAGGCCAGTTCATAGACAGGCTCCTCAAAGTCGGGCTGCAACTCGATCGCTTTCCTGAAACACTTCTCAGCATCCTTGAGGTGCTCGGAAGATTGGGCAAGGCTGCCCATCTGAAACCAGACTTCCCAGACGGCGTCGGTCTGTGTCATGTATTTTTCCAGAGCCTGCATCGCCTCTTTGTAGCGACCCATTTCGGAGAGGATTTCAGCATCGAGAAAGACGTAGTCCATCTGAGTGGGGTTGATCTCGATGGCGCGTTGAACTTCTCGACGGGCCTCTTTGAGTTTGCCCATTTCTCGCAAAACCGTTGCGCGCTTGAAGAAAAGCTCCTCACTATTGGGGTTTTGCTTCAAGCTGTAGTTCACCAAGCTCAGGGCCTTGTTGAGTTTATTGTGCCGCAGGTAGTAGAAAAAGATGTCCTCCAGCGTGAGTTGATCAAAGAAGTGATAGGCGTCCCCTTTGAGCATAGCTTCAAAGCGGCTCGCCTCCAATTGGAGACGTTGCTCGCCTTGATCTTCCTGTCCAAAATCTTCGAATCTTTCCATCCAGTATTGAACGCACGCAGGCTATTCAAAGTTGCTAATTTGTGGCTTGGGCTGACTGAAACACATTTTTGGGGTGCATTTCAGATGGACAGCACACAAGTCAATTTCCGTATTCTTTTTTTACTCAATGCGGTGAATTTATACACAATCTCCCGCAAATGTAGTTGTGATTCGGCATCATCTAGGACACTGACCGACTCACGATCCACACGCCTGCAAATATCATGAAAATAAACGGAATGGTGAGCCAGCCAAGTTCGCCCAGACCAAAAAGTGCGGATCCTAGTGTCACAAAAACGGGTTGCACGTAAATGTAAATGCTCACCGCACTCGAAGGTAGATGTTTCATGGCCCAAGCATTGAGGCCATAGGCTGCTATCGTCGCAAATAGTACCAAGAACGTGATCCCCAAGATGACCGGGGCCGTAAATTTTTCCATTGGTGTCTGTACCAATGGGCCTATCCCCAGTAGAATATTGGGCAATGAGCCCAGCAAAAACAGCCACTTGATGATGGTAAATGTCTCATAACGCTGCACGAGTGGGCGCACCACCACAAGGTACAGGCCGTAGGATGCTGCATTAACCATGATCATGAGGTCACCCCTGATGCTAGCTCCCGAAATCTCGATGCTTTGCTGCGATGCTGTGAGGATGAGGCCGCCCGCACCTGCAAATGAAACGAGCAACCCCAAGATCTTGCGTGCCGAGATTTTTTCCTCGCGCAAAATCCACGCAGCAATGAAAACGAATACAGGAGTGAGGATCATTAGCACTGACGCGTTCACTCGGCTCGTTTGCGAGAGGCCCCACAAGAAAAACGTTTGGTTGATCGAGACGCCAAAAATAGCAGCCAAGAGCAATCGCAGGAAGTCTTTCCGGTCCTTGATCTTCTCCTTGACCACGAGTTGATGAAAAATCCAAAAGAAAGCGGTGGTCACTATGCAACGAATAGCCATGACAGCAAAGCTGCTGACGCCTGCGTCAAAGACGATTTTGAGCGTAAAATAATTGATGCCATAAAAGATGGCAACAGCACCGAGGGCCAAATGGGCCAAAAATGCAGAGGGGCGCTTGTCCAATCAGGAGTTATTAAAAATTCTTCCCTAGCGATAGGTGGAGCCTTGGGCTCAAGATCGTGTAGTCGTCGACGCCCCAAGCGAGGTCGGCCCTGACTGAGTACCCAAACATTTGCAGCCGAGTGCCCGCACCAAAGCCCATCAAAAACGGACTCTTCAGGGTTTGCACCGTGATCGTGAGCGGGTAGGAATTGATCGTTTCTGTATCAATCGGGTTCTTTTGCGACAAGGGGTTGCCTTGGGTCCAAGTGGATCCAATGTCAAAGAATGGGATGATCTCGATATTGTAGGCGGGGTTGGTGTTGAGGTATTTTAGGAAGATGCGAGAGACGGGTATGCGCAATTCTGCATTGGCGGCCACATATTTTGTACCGTTGCGGCCGTTGAACTGGAATCCTCTGATCGGAGTCACATATTCCATATAATGGAGTGCAGGCAAGTTGGGACTCTCGATGGGAAAGTCATTTGGATTGTTCCACTTGCTAAAGATCCATTCATTGGTGCCTCCGAGAATGAATTGCTGCTGCATGGGTCCTTGTGACCATGCGCCTGATAGGCGGGTTGCAAAAACTGATCGCTTCAGGGGAACATACTTCCGAAGATCGAAGCGGCCGGTGACAAAGTGATTGTTGGCGGTAGACAATGAGTAGGCATTGTAGAGATCGACGGTAGCAAATGTGCCTTCAGTGACGAAATTGCCATTGTTTTCAGTTTTGTCATAGGTGAGGTTGATGCGTGCTCCCACCATGAAGGCCTGGCCATCAATGTTTTTTGCAGTGAGCAGGTCAAGATTTTTGCGTTCCAAAAAAGCCGTATGGGCATTTCCGCCGAGGCTCAGGTAGCGGTTGAGCGGAAGTACAGCCGAGGCATCAATGCGTGTTGAGGTGTAGCGTGTGGCAAAGTCATAGCGATGCAAAAACCTGCCCGACCGGCTGAGACCGAGCTGCCAATCCAAAGTATGCTTGGTATTGGTATAGCGCAAATAGGCGTCGCTACTCCTGAGGTCCATGTAAGGCCTGAACCCGATGGTGAATTGATGATCGCCTTGCTGGTCGCGTAGCCTAGCTTCAGCGAGCACATTCAGTCGGAACATGGGATCATAGCTGAGCCGTGTGGTGATACGATCGGCCACCCAGATGGTCGGCGTGCGTGTTGGACCTTCAACCGTGACCTGATTGAAGTCGGGTCTCTCAGGTTCTTTTTTCAGAAGATAGTCCGAATTATTTTTCTTGTTGCGGCGCTTGGGTTGCGGCTTATCATCTTCATCATCGTCAAAAACGTAGTATTTGACAGTTTTCTCATTGGTTTTATTGGAGTCTGCAAGGGCTTCCTTCGCTGCGATCGAGTCTTGGTGCGCGAGGTTATTGGCATTTGCCAGACGCACTGAATCTTGTCTGTAAGCAGCATCCTTTTTGAGGCGCGCTTGCGAGATGGCTTTGTCACTTTGCTGCCGCAGGATCGTGCGCGTAGCTACTTGTGCGTGGAGCGCATCGGCGCTGGGGGCAATGTAAATCTGCAACTTGCCCATCGAGGTGGTGCTATAGGCAAGGAGAGAATCTGAAATTTCTGCACGGAATAAACCCACCGGAGCATTGGTCTGATAGCTCGAGTCGGGCATGAAGACATTGAATTTTTGCAGGTTGAAAATGCCGGTCTGATCAGAACGCATGAGCAACTCAAAGCTCGATGGCATGCCGACGGCGTACTCGTTCATCCCTGGGCTATGCGTAATTTGGCTTAATTCTTTGCTTTCAAGGTCATAGGCCCAGATATCAAAGGCTTTTTCATTGACATCAAATCTCACGACTTGGCGATCTGCCTTTGGTGAAGTACGCGTGGATGAATGGTAGATTTTGGTTCCTTCCGGATTCCAAACGGGGAAAAGATCGTCTTGCAGATCATTGGTGAGTTGCACAAACGAGCCGGAAAGGGGCAGGAATCTGTAAAGGTCGGTTTGGCCTTGATGCAAGGCCGAGCATACAAGCTGCGTTCCGTCAGGGGACCATGCAATTTGCAAAATGCGCGTCAAGCCGGGTTTGAACCGCACAAATTTGGCCGATCCTTTTTGCATATCGTACCATGCCAAGAACTCGTTTTCATGATCATAAACGGTGGTTACCAGTTGATTGCCATCGGGGCTCCAAGCGATGGGCATCTCAAACTGCATGCGGTCAAATTGCTCCGTATTGTAGCCACCATCGATCGGCGTTTCACGGATGCGATTGGTTTCGAGGTTGTAAATCACGAGCTGCTGCTTCCCCTCGTGTTTCATGTAGGCTGCGACGAGGGGTTTCTTTGGATTAAGCGCGAAACTGAGTACATCGCCTTTTTGGTCCAAATCGAGCACTCTTGCCTGCTCAGCAATCGGCTCCCTAAAGGTTGAATTTTCATGGATGCGCTGCACCACAAATTCTCTCCATTGATCGGTGAGGGTTTTGAGCGTGATGCCAAGTACATGTATCACACCATCTTCGACAGAGCGGGTGAGGCGTGTCATGTAGAAAATCTCGCCGAGCTTCTCGCGGCCATAGTTCTGGGCGATGAAGTACCAAATCGATTTGCGCGCGGTGTGGTAGATGGGCCCTTCTCCTTCGATGCCGAGCGAGAGTAGGTTTGCCTTGTCCAGTCCTGCCAGCCAAAACTCGTCTTCATAATCCCAACCCTCCCCAAGATAAGAAGGCAATCCCTCGGCATACCACTCCGGCAAGTACATCAGCACTGTGTTTTGAATGCTGATTTGAATAGGACCACCAAAATAATAATCGTGGAGGAGGAGCTGATTCACTTGCGAGCGAATAGCTTTTCTGAAATCATGGTAGTTGCCGATATAGGCGACATTGGCGCTACCTAGCTGAAGTGGCGTGAGACCATTGTCCTTGGGGTTAGGAACGGGGTAGGTGTTGGAGTGGGCGAGATCGTTGGGAGTCAGAAACAAATAGAGCGCAAATCGCGATTTGTTTTTGTAATCAAAAGCCTTGCAGATATCCCACATCGCCTCCTCTGCCATCTTGCCAGCGATGCCTGCCATCGCAGGGTCATCGGTGTAGTAGTGGATGTCAAAGAAGGGCGTCGAAATATGCTTCCAAGAAAACTGGATGTTGTGGGGTATGTTGGTAGTGCCCAACATATTGGTTTGGGCAAGCAGGGGCATGCCTGTAGCAAGCAACAAAAGGAGGAATATCGAGCTGAGTCGTTTCATGTTTACTCAGTGTAAGCTACGAAATTTTTCTTAAAAAGCGGTTCAAATCCACGTCTTTTGGCAGTTGGGGATGCGCCCCATCGAGCCAGTCTCTGAGCATCTGCGCCATCAACGGTGCCTGCAGTACACCCTTGGTACCCAGGCCGTTGAATACAATCAGCCGGGGAAATTCAGGATGTCGCCCCAAAATGGGGCGTCGATTGGGAGTTGTGGGCCTGATGGCAGCCCGTACAGCTGTGCGTTGAAAAGGCAGATTCACCTGTTCTCTTACGGAGCTTTCCACATTTTCGATGCCTTCGAGAGTCGTTTCGTCATCTTCAAATCGCAACTCGTAGGTCGAGCCTGCTGTGTAAGTGTTGTTTCCTTTTGGAATCAGAAAGGTCTTGCGCATGAGAATATGGCTTTCATCGAGGCCAGGAGCCATTTGCAGATCGATGACCTGACCCTTGAGCGGTCTGATCTGGACAAATTGAAACCAAGGATTGTCCAAAATACCCATTCCTTCTGCAAAAATGATTTCATCATAGGTGCCTTCGGCGCCTGCCGTCAACAACTCGCCAGTGCTTGGGTCGAGTTCCTTGTAGTCCACGGCCGTTTGCAAAAGGCGCAATGCAAAATCGCGCTGCAAAATTGCCAAGATGCCTTCGCACAGCTTACCAACCTCTGCCCAACCGCAAGCTACAATGCGCAGGCCCCCTAGCGGATTGTGGATCAATGTGGGCAGCTGTGGCTTGCCTTCATGTTGCGCCAAGGCTGCAAACTCGGCCTGCTCCAGGCCGATCATCCAATCGTTGTAGGAGTGCCCGTCAAGAAAGGGCTTATAGATGGGCATGAAATGCACAAGCTGTCGCAGCTCAGCAAATGCCGGCTCATCTAAAAAAGCCTTGAGTGCCGCGAGCATTTCTGTCGCCATCCAGCTCATGTTCACCTCACGGCCCGTGAGCACATTAAAAAGTCCAGCGGCTACGCGACTCGCGGCGCGTGGGCGCAATGCATCGATCAGTGTGACGCGATGGCCCAGCATTGCGGTTGAGGCGGCATGAAAACAGCCCGCCAATCCGCCGCCAATAATCAATACGTTTTTAGCGTGTGCTGACATGAGAGAAAGCGAAAACAGTTTCAAAGACGAGTTGTTCGAACACTGGCAGATTTGAGGATAGGCGATGCCCCTTGATGGCAACGGAAGGTGCCAATCCTTGGACAGTCGGCCTCAAAAGCCCGCGATTGCATACATGCAGTATTCCTGATTTCATTTACTTTTGCACCTTGGCGGTTTCTAATGATCGTAATCCAGCATGTTGAAGGTTCAAAGTTTCACTTTTTTTCCTGAGTATTTTGGTGAAAACACCTATGTCGTCTCCGATGAGACGGGAGCTTGTGTCGTGATCGATCCCGGCTGCTACCACCGCCATGAGCGAGACCAACTCGTGCGCTACATCGAGGACAATGGACTCAAGCTGGAAAAGGTACTCAATACCCACTGCCACATCGATCATATTTTGGGCAACGCATTTCTCTTGAACCAATATAAGGTCCCCCTCGTTGCGCACCGCGATGATCTGTACAACATCGTAGGCGCAGAGGCATTTGCACGCATGTACGGCCTGAGCATCGATCCTTCTCCAGAACCCGACGTTTTTGTAGTCGAGGGCGATATTGTCACTTTTGGAGCTTCACAATTTGAAGTACTTTTCACCCCAGGCCACTCCAAAGGGCATGTCGCCTTCTTTCATCGAGAATCACGGCAGGTATTCAGCGGCGACGTGCTGTTTCATGACAGCGTCGGTCGCGTAGACTTGCCAGGCGGTTCAGCCTCGGTATTGATTGATTCCATCCTCAATAAGCTGTTTCCACTTGGCGATGATGTTGTCGTGTATGCAGGCCATATGGACTCCACGACCATCGGTCGCGAGCGACTACACAACCCGCTTGTGGCTCAGATGATGCGTGCGGCATCCCGCTAAGGCGAGGCACGAATCCTTGGCGGCCTCGAGATAGGCCTCGGCGGCAACTGCATCAAGCCGGCTCTGCCGTCGCAGCCAGGGCAGGCGGTGCTGATCCAGTCTTTTGCACCTTCACGATCGAGGCGACCACAACTACAATTTTGTGGTCGCATCCTCTTGTTTGATCGTATGGGTCCATGCAAAATGCCCATTCCTAAAATCCGAACGCTGATCTGTTTCATTGTGTTTCTACATTTTCATTCCCCGCAATCATCCAGGCATTTCACCTTGCCCACACCCGATGCGAACACAATGCAAATCTACAACAATTTGCGCAAAATGCAATCTTTGTTGCCAAAAAAGTTTATTTAATTAGCATTTTGTTCCATTCATTGGATTTTTTGAATCAAGGCCACTGCATAGACCTTCATGCCCTCTTGGTTTCCAATTGCATCCATTCCTTCATTGCGGGTGGCTTTTATAGAAACGCAATCGACTGTCACACCCAGTATCGCTGCGATTACAGCCTGCATCGCTGGTACATGAGGGTTCATTTTGGGCGCTTCGGCCACGATCGTACAATCTACATTGCCCGTTTCCCAGCCTCGGTCACGCAACAATTTTACAGTGCCT
This sequence comes from Bacteroidota bacterium, assembly GCA_031424495.1. GTDB lineage: Bacteria > Bacteroidota > Bacteroidia > J057 > JADKCL01 > JADKCL01. The sequence continues at coordinate 22,216 of JANPHP010000421.1, forward strand.
GCCAGCAATGTGCGGCTGTCGGCACCCTTGTATTGAGGGTCGGTGTCTGGAAAGTGAAAGCCAATATCTCGCAAGTTGGCAGCGCCGAGGAGTGCATCGCAAATCGCATGGAGCAAAGCATCAGCATCGCTATGGCCCAGCAAGCCAGTTTCATGCGGAATCTCAATGCCTCCCAAAATCAACTTGCGCCCCTCGACAAGGCGATGAGTGTCGAAACCAAATCCAATTCTTATGTTCATGGGGGAAAATTAACAAGAAATCCATGGTCGCTTTCAAGACCGTGCTGCTAATCTGTACACATTTGCTCAACTTGCGCCTATGTCAAGCTCAGAATCAGCGCCATCCACGATTACATTCACGATACGGCGACCCGAGCGACTGCTAGGCTGGGCCTGGATCGGTTTGGGAACCTTGCTGGTGATTTGTTTCTTTTTACCCAATTATGCCATTGGGTCCTTGGACATCCATGGGCCCAAGCTCCTAGACATGCTATTGAGGCGCGACGGCAATCCTGGGCGGATGTTTGACGAGGCTGGTTTTTTCATGATGGTTGCTGTACCCCTCGTCTACGCCATGCTTGCGCTCGTGATCCTAGGTTTTGGATTGCAATGTCTCACACGCAGCGAGGGCAAGTATGCAGTATTGATCGCAATTTTGGGCTTGTTTGGCCTCATTTTCACGATTTCAGGCGCGATCGTCATCGCCGATAGCGGCAGCGATATCATTTTGCTCTCAAAGCTTTTGCCCCGTCCCAAGGTCGGATTCTGGATCGCGCTGGTGGCGCAAGGATTGGTGTTTGTGCTCAGTGTAGCCTACTTGATCATGAAGGGCCGCAAATCGGCTCCCTTGGTGGAATCATGAAGTTCATGAAGCCCAAACAGGGCAATTTCAATGAAAAACATTATCTTTGCGGCCCAAATGCCTTAGATGTAGGCGAAACTCAATTGGCGTGAGCAAGTTTGAATACAGGTGGTGCCGCAGCGTGTTTGCAGGGATTTTGTGGTTGCTGACCGCGATGATCCTTAACGCGCAAGCACCCTCGACGCGCTTTGCTTCCAGCACGCTCACCGGGGGGCTGAGTCCCGTCACCGACCTGCAAGGGATCTGGATCGATGAAAATCAGAACCGCCATGTGGTCCCTTTCAATTATTTTGACAGGGAGGAGATGGAACTCACACGTGCATTTGACCTACCGGGCTACCGCGACCTGCAAGACACATTGTTTCTTTATTGTGAGGCGATCGCTTGGTCAAGCGAAATCCAGCTCAATGGGCGCTTGCTTGCAGTGACCGATGACCCCTTTGCAGAGCATTTGTTGCCAATACAAAAGGAATGGCTGGACTCAACCGGCAACCATCTCAAGATTAAGATGTCTACCAAGGGCTTAAGCTTCCCGTGGTATCCCAAACGATTTCTGGGGATTTTCAGGCAGATTTTGTTGTTGCAGGTGGATAGCATGCCTCGTTTTCCCAAATTTCCCAGCACTGTCGCACATGCGACCCATGCCGTGATGTTTGCTCCTTGGACAGCGAGTACCCAATTTCTGCATGACAGTAGCATCGTAAGGCAGTTGGGGGATGGGCTTTTTTCATTTCCCTATGATGTGCCGGTCGCTTTTCCTTTTAGGCCTTCCAACGAGTCATTGGCGATTTTGGGAGCCTTGGGTTGGAAGATACTGGCCAATCCAGCAGATGCCGACAGCCTCGCGATCTACAATGCATTTCCTTTTTCCAACGCTGCAGGGCACAAAAACCTTCATTTTTGGCGTGACGCAGAGATGCGCCCCGCACGCGCCTATGGCATCTACCAAAGTCAGGCATCGATCAGCAATCCGGAATTGGGCAAGCCTAACAAGACTGGGCTGGTGATATTCTTGATCATTCCGATATTTTGCATGCTATTGCTCAAACTTTTGGCTCCGCGAGCCTATGGCAGCTTGGGCGAATACATCACAAAAACCAAGATCTATCTTGAACTGATTGCCGACAATAAATTCTTGAAGCTTGAGCAGCGTTGGCTCATGAACGGACTGCGCATGGTGCTCACAGCCACGACGTTGACGCTTTTTCTGTACTACATTGACCTGTCTGAGAGCTGGAAAATGCTCAACCTGATCAGCGGCCACAGCGTGCTCTATGACGCCCTGTATGGCGAGGAGATGCAGTTGGGTAAAATTTTCCTCTATGCATTTGGCATCATCGTCTGCCTCAACCTCGCCAAGTATGTGATGTTCAATGGGATCGGCACCGTTTTCAGAGTATTTAGCCTCGGATCGACGATCCAAAACCTAGATGTCTTTGCATCCTTTCCGACCAATTTGATCCCGATTTTGCCAGCGAGCTTCATCTTTTTCTTGGATCCTGGTGTCGGTGGCATCGTGTTGCGTGTCTGGGCCTTGTTGTTCATCCTTTATGGTGCGCGCAGGGTTTGGCTGATTTACAGCGGCATGGGGCGCCTATACCAGATTTCAGGGAGTCTAAAAATTTTGTATATTTGCACCCTTGAAATTTTGCCTTGGGTCATCCTTATATAAAGCATTCGCCCGATGAAAGTAATAATCGGCACTAGGGGCAGCAAGCTCGCGCTTTGGCAAGCTCATCACGTGCAAGCGATGTTGGAGGCAGACGGCTTTGAGGTAGAAGTGGTTCTTTACACAACGACGGGAGACCTGGATCAAGCCAAGCCTTTGCACGAGATTGGAGGACAAGGCCTTTTTACGAAGGCTTTGGACGAGGCCATGCTCAGAGGTGAAATTGACATTGCGGTGCACAGCGCCAAAGATTTGCCTACGATGCTTCCGCAAGGGATCGTTTTGGCGGCAATTTTGCGGCGCGAGGATCCGCGTGACGTGCTGCTGAGCAAAGGAGAGGAATTTGACCTCGACAATGTCGCAGCAGGTATCACGGTGGGCACCTCTTCCCTGCGCAGGCAGGCGCTCTTGCAGCACTACCTGCCTCACGTGCGTCTCGTGCCCATGCGTGGCAATGTAGACACACGCGTGGCCAAGATGCTCGCGGGGGATTGTGATGCGCTTGTGCTCGCCTATGCGGGCGTCAAACGTATGGGGTTGACACATTTGGTGACGCGCAAGCTCAATGTGTCTACATTTACCCCGGCAGTGGGACAGGGTGCCATAGGCATCACGATGCCTACAGGGCATGCAGCGATAGCCGCTTTGCGTGCTGTTGTGAATGATATCGATACTGAGGCCGCTGTGATGGCCGAGCGTGCATTTTTGCGCACCTTGGAAGGGGGATGTCACTCAGCGATCTTTGCACTCGGTACCGTCGTCGGTAACACACTCAGCCTGCATGGCGGTGTTGCAGCCAAGGACGGTAGCCAAATCTTGCGGGCCAATCTGGATTGTGCCCCAGCAGACGGGGAAGCCACCGGCCGGCAACTCGCAGATATTTTATTGCATCAAGGAGCCAGAACTATAGTCCATGGGAAAGAAAGTTAAGTCTATTCTGATTTCGCAGCCCTATCCGACCGACGAGAACTCGCCCTATCTGAAACTCGCGGAAAAATGGGGTCTCAAACTGGACTTTCGCAAGTTTATTGAGATAGAGGGCGTGACACTCAACGAGTTTCGAAAACAGAATATCAATCCGCTGGACTATACTGCGGTGATTTTCACCAGCAAATACTCCATTGATCACTACTTCAGGCTGCTCAAGGAGCTCAAAATCGAGATGCCGCCTGAGATGAAGTACTTTTGCGTGAGCGAGGCTACAGCCAAATATTTGCAGAAGTACATCGTGATCCGCAAGCGCAAGCTTTATGTCGGGGAGCGCACGAGCAACGACTTGATCGACATGGTCAAGAAGCAGCCCAAGGAAAAGTATATTTTCCCATGTAGCGCGATCCACACCACAGCGCTGACCGATTGGATGACTGAGCAGAAATTCAACTTGGTCGAGGCAGTCATTTACAACACGGTGTCGAGCAATCTTTCAGATTTGAAAGATGTCTACTACGACATGCTGTGTTTTTATTCACCATCGGGGATCGAGTCATTGTTTCAAAATTTTCCCGATTTTAAGCAAAACGACACGGTGATCGCAGCCTTTGGCCCGACGACCGCCAAGGCGATTTTGGATGCCGGTTTGCGTGTAGACATCGAGGCGCCGATGCCCAATATGCCTTCAATGACAGCTGCGATTGAGGCCTATTTGAAGGAAAATAACAAGTAGCACATAGATAATGTGTATACTGCCGAAAATGGATGAGTAGCGTTGGAGAAATGACGAAGTTGAAGGGGGCGTGGGGCGCTCGATCTAGACGTCGTCACAAGGGTGCAAGGTATGGGACGAGCACCTGAAAAAATCTCCAATTGCCTGAAATCACATGTGTTACCTATTTGAATTCGCTGGAGCATGAGTGCCATCTACCACAGTACGGTAATCGGCTCCGGGGTAAAAAAATTTGTAACTTTGAATTATAATTCCCAATTTCAACACCTGAATTTATTCAAAGCATACATGAGGAGCTTATTACTGGGGTTTTTGTTGGTGATTGTACTATCGCCTGCGGCATTTTCGCAGCAGGACCCACAGTACACAATGTTCATGTTCAATCGTTTCGTCCAAAATCCTGCCTATGCTGGTTCGCTAAAAGCGACCAACATTACTGGTTTGGGACGTGCACAATGGGTCGGCATTAACCAAGCCCCCCAAACGACGACCGCGAGCATCAATGGGTACAGCAAGGCATTGCATGGCGGATTGGGCGCCTACATGATTGGGGATCGATTGGGACCTTTGAGCACCGTTGGTGCCAAGGCGGCTTACTCTTTCCACATGAGCTTTGGTCAGCGCGACGATGGCAGCGACAAGGCGGTTTTGAACATCGGTGTCGGCGGTGGCATCTATCAAAAGATCCTCAACGGCGACTGGATTTACAATCAGAGTGCAGGTCAGGACCCTGTGTTGCCTACAGGCAAGCAGACATTGATCTTACCTGACGTGGATGCAGGTCTTTTCTTTCACGTGCCTTTGAAAAATGCAGCTTCGAGCGCATTGCCACAAGACAAGTTTTACATCGGTGCATCGATGACGCACCTTTTGGAGCCTTCGATGGAAAAATTGATGGCCGTCCCTAATGCAGTGAAGACCGTGTTGCCGCGTGGCATTCAAGGTTCAGCTGGTTATGTTTTTGAACTCGGCCCTGGCACCTTTTTGGAGCCAAACGTAAACTTCAGAATGGCTGGACCTACCAACCAATTTGATCTTAACCTGAACTTGTATGTGAGCCCAATGGTGTTTGGTATCAGCCACCGTGGTTTGATCGGCAACACTGCCGATTCCTTTTCGGGTATCATTGGCTTCAACGCCTCGACCTACTTGTTCATTGCCTATTCTTATGATTATACGACCTCGGGTCTGAGCCAGTTTACAACCGGTTCTCACGAAGTCTGCGTTTCCTATACATTTCCCTCCAAGCATAAGAATCAGCCACCTCGTCGCGGAACCCGCACGATGTATATCAATGAGATCTGATGCTCAGAGGGTTGTTTAAAAATTTAGTCGATCTTTCAAATTTTGAGATTGTGAATCTGTCAATCAGATAGGCCAAACACCGAGAAAAAGAAATTTTTCGAACTGTTTGAAGGTTGATAGTTTAAATCTCTTGTGAGAATGGTCGATAAACTGTAGATTTGTTAATTCTAGGCGCATTAATTTGCAACATTCTTCAATTTGTCTGCTATGAAAAGGTTACTGTTTGTTCTTGTTGCAGTTTCTGTTTTTGCGAGTGGTTGCGGCCTTTTTGGTGGCAAACAAACTGGCAAAAATGGCGAGTTGACAGGCGTAATGGATCGTCCGGACTGGGATCAGCCGACACCTTACGGCATGGTGTTGATTCCTCCAGGGAGCTTCCACATGGGCCAAAATGATCAGGATGTGAACTACTCTCAAGTAGCCCACAACCGTCAAATTACCATGAGTGCTTTCTATATGGATGACACCGAGATCTCCAACAATGAGTATCGTCAATTCATTGAAACTTCAATGGACACCCTCGCGGCTGACGTCGCAAAGCTTGTCTATCCTGACACCATCGTTTGGATGCGCGACTTCGTCTTCGCATACAACGAGCCGTTGACGGAAAACTACTACTGGCACCCAGCATTTGATGAGTATCCAGTAGTCGGCGTAAATTGGTATGCCGCCTCGGAGTTTTGCCGTTGGAGGACAGCTCACTACAATGCCTATCGTGCATCCATCGAGATGCCACCAATGCCACGTTTCCGCCTGCCCACCGAGGCTGAGTGGGAGTATGCATCACGTGGTGGTTTTGAGCACAAGCTCTACCCATGGGAAGGCCCCTACATTCGTAACTCCAAAGGTTGCTTCTTGGCCAACTACAAGCCTGGTCGTGGTGATTATATCGCCGACAACTATGAGTACACCTGCCCAGTGCGCAGCTACTGGCCAAATGACTACGGTCTCTGGTGCATGCCCGGCAACGTTGCTGAGTGGTGCGAAGACGACTTTGAAGAATCAGGCTATATCTATGCACACGACTTGAACCCAGTCTACCGCGATCCACGCTACAAGGCTGAGGAGAGAGTTCCAGGTGGCGCCAACATCCGCAAGGTTATCCGCGGCGGATCTTGGAAAGACATCGGCTATTTCCTTTCCTGCGGTACCCGCACCTATGAGTACAGCGACACGACTAAGTCCTTCGTGGGCTTCCGTTCAGTCGTCACTCAAATCGGTCGCTCTGGAGCAGCAGCTTTCTAATAAAAGCTGCCTCCCCTGGGTAAGGGAAATGACTTCAATTTCTATTCAGAAAAGCATCAACCCGCTCAGGTTATCTTGGGAAAGATACCCTATTGAATTCACTGAAATTGATTCTTGATAGTATTCACTCACTTTTTAAGAAGAAGTAAAAAAAATGGCTAAGAAAAAAGGTTTTCTGGAATCCAATGGCTTTAAGATCTTCATGAAGTACCTCTATGGTCTTGGAGCAGCTGTTGTTATCGGCGGCGCACTTTTCAAGATCATGCACTGGCCCAATGCGAATGAGATGCTCATCGCAGGTATGGGTACTGAGGTCGTGGTGTTCTTTGTTTCGGCGTTTGAGCCATTGCATTCAGAATTGGATTGGGGTCGTGTATACCCACAATTGAACGAAGACAATGATTTTAT
>JANPHP010000422.1:0-9108 GCA_031424495.1 Bacteroidota bacterium
TGGGACAGGGAGGCTGCTGAGTTGGAGGTGTATCTGTGCTCAAGATCCCTCGGCTCCGCTGCGCTACGCTCGGGATGACAAAAAGGCTTTGTCATTCGATCAAAAGGCAAGCGCCAGCTTGTGGTCACTCGAAATGACAAAGGATTTGGCTTACTTGAAAAGTCTCCGGTAAGCTCTAAATGTTACCGACGAGTCATCGTTTTTTGATGAGAATCCACATCCGCCGCAATACCCCTCACATCCACCACTCCAAAAGGGCCGCCATGATCCCGATCAACAAACACAGCGGCGAATAATACCGCGTATCCATTTTCCCAAAGGTTGTAGACTTGATCTTTTTGAAGAAGCCGACATAGTTGAATTCACCGATGGCCCGCAGGGTGAAAATGCCCGCGATGAACCAGAGTCCGTTGTACATCAGCCAAGCCGGCAATGCAACCGCGATCCATTGTACCCGCATCAAAATGAAACCCGCAATTCCCAACAAACCAAACGCAACCACAAAACACTCGATGATCTTCGGATGCATGATGGCCTCATTGTTTTCCTTGGTCGGGATTGCCGCAGCGCCACCCCATTTGCCGCCGATTCCCCAATAAATATGGATGCCACCCAAGAAGGAGAAAATGAGGGTGAGAACCGATGTGAGGGCAATGATCATGCGCGAAAGTATAGAATCTGGGTTAGGAATCAGTCGCAAAAATTCCCTCAAAATGTACTGACCTCATAAATATCATTGAGGCCATGCACTTGCAAAAACTCCCGGAGTCGCTCGAAATCTGCTTGGTAATCAGGGTCTAATGCATCGCTTTTCCTGAGCACGGTGGCCAGGCAAAAAGGCTGAATATTCATCACCACCATTCCTGCGGCCTCATTCAGGAAAGTCGGTTCGCCTTCGCCCCAGCGCAGGTCTGTGCCGTTGAGCAAGATCGTGAAGTCCAGCGTCATGAGCGCATCCATTTCTACCTGTTCAAAATGTGCCCACGCATCAAAATCCGACCAATCCAAGCCCTCGATGGCGTCCTCGTCGGGAATGTATAAAAAAGTGCTACCTGCCATTGTCGCAAACGATTGGGTGTGACCTAGCCGAACGGCTATTGTGGCATAAAGTTCACAAAATCGCAGCAGATGGCAAAGTTTTGGGATGAAATTTCTAGGGCAATTCGCCTCGGCGCGTACCGCGGGTATACAGCTCAAAACATAGCCATGATCAAAACCATCGTTCAAGCCATTTTCTTGCAAAATCTTCCTATCTTTACCAATGCACGATTTTCGGGCACTATCATCAAATCAATCTACTCAACTGAAAACAATGCATTTCCATCCCAAATCTCTACTCATTGCCATCGCGCTCTTTTGCCTATCATCAGCCGTGTGGAGCCAAAGAATCGCGCCGATCCAAGGAGCCCAAGACCTCCTACAAAAACGAGTCCCCTCCGATTTGCGTGTCGCCGAGCATCAGGATACTCCCAATTCCTGCTTGAACCTTGAGTGGAATATGGCCAATTCCAGTTGGGACAGCTCAGCGCTCGACAGCTACCTCTATTACCCCAACGGCGACCGCTCCCAGATGCTGGTTTCGCTTTACAACAACAATGCTTGGGTGGACTGGCACAAAAGTGTCTACCGCTACGACAATGGGCATCAACTCATTCGCACTGATATATTGGAATGGTCAGGCACTTCTTGGGATACCATCGAGCGCTATGACGTTGAATGGGACAGCTATGGCAATCCGACGCTGGACATGCACTTTGTTTACAATGGCAGCGTTTGGGATTCTAGTAGTGGCGACCGCTTTACGTATACCTATTACAATGGTAACCTGGTCGCAGAACAGCTCTCTGAGTCTTATTCTTCCTTCAATCACAGTTGGAGCCTCAACGAACGCTGGGTGTATCATTACACAGCTCAAAATGAATGGGATAGCCTCACTTTTTATTACGACAATTCGGGTCAGTGGGAGCCTTATGAACAGATGGTGGATGTAGTCTTTCACAACTTCGCGAAGGAATCTTTTGCATCCTACCGCTACCAACAGTTCAACGGTGCATGGGAAGATATCGGGCGGGTACACTACAATTTTGGGGCCTTCGATAGTTATGTAGGCATCATGGAAGGCTATACAGGCAGCTGGGACACGACCGGCAAGGATAGTGTGATCATGGATGCCGAGGACCATGTCACGCTTCAGGAATCCTATACCTATTCCAATGGTTGGACCTTCTACGATGGGGATATCTTTCATTTCCAGTATGATGGACTGGGCCGAACGACCGAGGAGATGCAAGAATACACGGTCAACGCGGTCTACCGAAATGGGGTGAAGCGCATTTACGATAGTTTTTTTGTGGTCGGTGTCATACCTATGACAGGCAGCCCAATGAATATGCAAGCTTGGCCCAATCCGGTGGTCGACGTCCTGCACATGCTGCCCCACGTCGAGCGACCGGTGCAAGCAGAGCTTACATTGCTTGACTTGCAGGGCCGTGTACAACATCAGCAAGCAATTCATTTGTCGAATGCAGAACTATTGCTCGATTTTCCAGAACAAATCACCAACGGCGCTTATTTACTACAAGTGGTTACGACTGATGCCCGCTACGTGAGCAAAATCATGCTGATGCGATGAGACGATTGCAATCTCCGAAATTTATGTGCCTTTCCCCACAAAATTGACTAATATGGTAGCCTGTTCTCGCCACAAAAGGCGGAGCCGCCCTAGAAATGGAAATAGAATTGACACTGATCAACCGATCCAATGATGCTGACGAATCGCATATTGTGATCTTTCAAAAAAACGCTGCCCCCGGCGCAGCCTCGCAAGTTGTGGCTTGGCGCGTGGTCCACGGGCTGCAAAAGGAGTATCCCTACACGATCATGTTTCCTACTTCCTTGCAGCTTGCGGCAGCGGATAGTTATGGCGATAGTACCCCACAGCGCGATGTAGAGGCTGGTCAGTTGGGAGTTGTTGTGATGGATGCTTCAGGACTTGAGTTGCAGGTCGACGCCGGTGCCAATCCGTTGGAGATTGTGGTCAGAAATGGCCTGTCAAACGGACCGATTACCGCCACGTTGTACCGCGATTATATGCCGATCGTCAAGCAGACGGGCATTTCCTTGGGTATTGAAGCCACCTTTGAATTCAAGCCCAGCATCTGGATCGGCGTGGTGTCTCAGATTGAGGAAGGTGACATCATGGACGCCGCAATCGTGAATACAGTCAACACCGAGCTTTCACTGATGGGCATCAACAATGCCAATATCATCATGTCGGGCGGCGGCGCTGAGCCGTTTCGGTTTACCTTGGAGGCGGCGGTCTGAGGTCACCGCAAAATATCCAATAAATCCTGCTTGCCGAGCGACTTGAAGATATCTCCGTCGGTCTGTATCAGGGTATTGGAGAGCTTGGTTTTGGCGGCTTGCAATTGCATGATTTTTTGCTCGATGGTATTGGGGCAGATCAGTTTTACGGCGACCACCTGCTTTTGCTGACCGATGCGGTAGCACCGGTCGATGGCCTGGTTTTCTACGGCGGGATTCCACCACGGATCCACAATATAGACATAATCTGCCTCCGTGAGATTGAGGCCCACGCCGCCTGCCTTGAGGCTGATCAGAAATACCCGCACCGCATCATTGGTCTGGAAATCATTGACTTTGGCGGCACGGTTGGTGCTCTGCCCGGTGAGGTATTGAAAACGAATATTGCGGGTTTTCAGCTCTGCACGTATCAATTCCAACATGCCCACAAACTGAGAGAAGACAAGAATCTTGTGCTGATGCGACTTATTGCTGATTTGATCGACCAAGACCTCGATTTTGGAAGACATTTCGCCTTCCAAGGTGTTGTCTTTCAATAGCATGGGCGTGTCGCAAATGAGCCGCAATTTTGTGAGCCCCTTGAGCACATACATGCTTTCCTTTTGAATGTCCTTGTCGGGCGTCGCATAGATCATATCGCGCAATTCCTGCTCGGCGGCGTCATAGCACTGCCGCTGCAAGGGCCCCATGGGGCAGTAGAGCACCATTTCTGTCTTCTCGGGCAGCTCCTTGGCGACTTGTTTTTTGGTGCGCCGCAATATGAATGGCTGTATGATGCGCTGCAGTGCATCTGCCCGTTTTGCGTCGCCAAATTTGTCGATAGGCGAGGAATAAATGTCCTTGAAGTGTTGCTCGCTACCGAGCAGACCGGGGCAGGCAAATGACATCTGACTGTAGATGTCAAATGTATTGTTTTCAAAGGGCGTTCCAGTGACCACGATCCTGTTGCGCGCCCGCAAAATCCGCACGGCCTTGTACCGCTGCGAATGTGGATTTTTGATGGCCTGTGACTCGTCGAGGATGATGTAATTGAAATTGTATTCCTTCAAGAAGCTGACATCGGAACTCAGATTGCCATAGCTCGTGAGGATGACCTCAAACCGATCAAAATGTTTGGTTTGTTTGAGTCTTGATTTGCCGTAGTGGGTAAACACAGCGATGCTCGGAGCGAATTTTTCAATCTCAGCCTGCCAATTGAAGAGCAAGGTGGTAGGCACGACTACAAGATTTGTATTGCGCTTGGTTTTGTCGCGCTGGGTAAGGAGAAATGCGAGGATTTGCACCGTTTTTCCCAAACCCATATCGTCGGCAAGGCAAGCGCCAAAATTGAAATCATCCAAGAAATTGAGCCAATTAAGCCCTTCTTTTTGGTAGTCGCGCAGGTTGGCTTTTAAGGCAGTCGGCACTGGAACTGCCTGAATGCCCTTAAAATCAGTGAATTTGTCGAGGTACATCCCCAATTCATTGCGCGTTTCCTGATCCAATACCTCAGCCGCATAGATTTCATGGACTTCAAGAAACTTGTTTTTGGAGGTGCGCAAAACGTCGTCGACGACATAACCCGAATTAAAATATTCCTCAAATTCCTTCAGCCACTCATCCGGCAATATCCCAAGCGTACCATCCCCCAAAACAACAAATTTGCTTCGTTTTTTGACCGCTTTTTGCAATTGTTTCATTGATGCTTTTTGCAAGCCAAATTGCACGTTGAGGGAGGTGGTGAACCAATCAATGTCGGAAGTGACGTGCACAGAGACTTTGGCCTTGTGCATATTCCACTTGACGCTGTTTAACTTATTGAATCCCAGTACCTGTATATCTTCGGCCTGCCATTCGGCAAATGCATTCAAAAACCAATCATTTTCCAACAATTTGGACCTAAGCAGATAAAAATAGTCCAGATCGCCGAGTTGTTCCTCAAATTCAGGACGTTGCTGCAACAAAAGCGCCGTGAACCGTATCTCCAAGGCCTCGTCACGCTTGACCATGATCGGCTTACCGTGCATGTCCTTAGCATAGATTTGTTTCTTGGACAATACAGGGATTTCTATATCTCCATAACGCACGACAGGCGTGATGGAAACAAAGTTCTTCTCATCGCTCAGGTAAATGAGCTTTTCGATGGTCTGCGACATGCCTTTTGCAGCGAGTTGCGCCGGCGTCGCTTGTTGTATATAGGCATAATGGATATGCACCGATTGCTCCAATTGCCCGAGAATGTCTTTGCGAAAGGCCTCAAATTTGGACGGATGCAAGACGAGTTTGTAGTTGTGCTTTTTGAAGAATTCCAGAACCCGCAGCGTATTGGGGTTGCTGATGAAGTTGAGTGTATTGCCGATTTGGATGAAAAAATCATACTTCAAATTCAGCGATTGCAGGGGATAGGCCACGTCATTGTGCTGCAACGCGGCGGTGATTTCAAAAAACGGAGCCTTTTGATCGACGGTAAGTTTCAGTTCCAGGGGCAATGGCTGCATGAGCATGGGCACGAGCGCATTGGCAATCACCTTTTCAGAAACCTTGGCGTCATGGGCATAAACTTTGAGCTGCAAAGGATTGCTCACGATCATCGCCATGAATTCGCTGCGCAATTCTGGCTTCAAGTCAGGGCTTGCGTTTTGGAAATTGGAAATGGCCATGTAAAACTTGACCTCTTGTACGAGCTCCGTTTGCCAGACATATTGCATCGGGTCCACGACCTCGATGGGATTTTTGTATTTCCCCGATGGCCCGACCGCGCCCTCGATGAGCACCACGTCAAACAGTTCATGCTGATAGCGATGCGGAAAAAATAGGATGCCCATTTTGCCGGCCTTCTTGGCGGGAGCAGCCTTGGCACCGATGCCGGCAGCCTTGGGAACCAACATCGATTGCAATTGGGCCTTGGTACTCTCGGTATAGGGCTGCAATTCCTTGATTTTGGGCTTGATACGCGCCGTACCGTTTGCCAGCTCTATATCAAAATATTGGTCGAGATTGGGCTCATTCTCCATGCCATAATCGAGGGCAAACTGTTGGAGTTTTACCTGTCGGTACACGGGATCAAAAAAGAGCCGCAACCCAGGCGTATCCATGATATTGTGGAGTACAGTAGCCTGATGCTGACAAAGTTTGAGCTTGGGAGTGTCGCATGGGCAGGAGACGAGCAGCGTGTCACCCATCTGCGCGACGGCTACGGAAGGAAACTTGCCGATGCCCGATGCATTGCCAAAAAGGCCCTCATTGACCGCAATGCGGATCGGTTGAATGTTGAGCAAACGCTGTTTGGTCGGGTCATAAGGCTCCGCACAATGCTTGTACAGCTCCGGAAAAGTGAGTGTAGCGAGTGAAGTATGCTCAAAAATATAGTCGTGTAAATGGTTTCTCATGCCGAAGTGCTATCCATTTGGACCATGCGATTTTCGTGATTTTGCAGCGAGAAAACAAGCCCTGTGGGAAAGTCAGTGTGAGTGAGGAGTGTGAGAGCGGTAATGAGTGTGAGTGCGGAGTGTGACAGCGGTAGTGATTGGGAGCGAAGCTTAGCGGAGGGATCTACGGTGCAGATACGCCTCCCGCACAGCGCCCCTGCAAAGCATTCCCGCAGAGCAACCCCGCTCAGCACGCCCATAAAGCCCAGCAATCGTAAACCATCATTCCCGCCGCGCAAGCGGCGTCAACACCACCTCATACTGCAAATGCCATCCGCCATCCTCAAACGCCCGCCCCTCTTCAGCATACAACTCAAAAACCTCATCAAAATCCTCATGAACAAGCACAAAACGCTTCTTTTCACCAAAATTTAGCATGCTGGAAGTACATGGAAATACCGTCTTTCGGAGCCGTCGCAGGGCTTCGTGTTGGCTTTCTTGCGTCTCGCCGCCGTCCATATACCACGATTGGCTCAGCGCAAAAATCGTCCCGAGCGAGTCGGTCGAGAGGTAAGTCATGCCATTGAACGAACCCCCTGGCATCGCGAGGATGTATTCATCTTCAATGCAATAGTAGTCAAAAACGACATTCCACTGATCCTGATTCGGCCCATTGGGATCTCGGTTTTTGAGGACCAGCGGATTTAAATCTCGGATATTTTGCCCGATCGTAAGCAAGGGCTTGCCCTGAAACTGCAAGCAGACCGGCGCGGAGTAGGCGTGTTGAGGATCAAAATGCACGGCAGCAAACACAGGGTTTGCCGCAACGGTATCAAGAAGCAATGGCGAGACAGACGCGTTGTCAGCCTGCTTCTCCACGCAAGCAACACTCCCCAAAAAGAGGACAAAAACCATAAAAGACGATAGCTTATGCTTGAAATTCGAGAAGATAGCATGCATACAAATCACATTGGAATTTCCTCTTCATTGTTCAGTCCCAAATCAATTTTGTCGTCCATTCCCCCGAGGTCAAATTCAGGGCCGTCGGTGGCAGGCTGATAACCCATCGTCAAAGCATACAAAATCACCTTCCGCACAATCGTTTGGTTCACCCAAAAAGTCTGCCGTCCCAGCCGCATAACAGCGCCATCAGGGTGTTGTACCGTTTTGCGAAGCACATAATGCATCTCAAAAATAGCGCTGAGCACCTGCCGAGGCGCCGTTTCCGGTACAATCTCCAGCAATTGCCACTGCCCCAATTCGTCCACACAAGACCATCGGTACCGTCGCCCCAAGACCGTGATGCGATTTCTCATTTTGCGTTGAATCTCAAGGCAAATGTAAGAGAATTGGTGGCTTATTTGGTCATCCTGAGGGGAACGAAGCGCCAATTGTCATCCTGAGCGAAGCGAAGCGCAGCCGTCCCGCACAGCGTGCGGGATCAGTGCAGATACACCTCCCGCACAGCGCTCCCGCACAGCGCTCCCGCACAACACTCCCGTACAACACTCCCGCACAGCACTTCTCCTAATCAGCTCGCAAAAGCCACAACAGCCAAGTGCTCCCCCAAAAAACAACCCGTCAGAGACGGGTTGCAACCTAATACTCAGCGATGATCCTAAACAAAGTCAAACTGGAGTATCATTCGCTGCGTTCGCCAAAGAGCTTGAAACTCGACTTCTCAAAGGTCAACCTATACTGCCGCACCAACGACACACTGCAAAAAGGAACCTTTTGACACAAACAGAGACCTGTTCTTAGTCCTTTTTTTCTGAAACCCATTCAATCGCTTCTTGTAATTGGCTATGCTCAAATCCTTTAAATTCTCCGGGCATTAAGACACTAAAAATATTGGTGAAAGTTCTTATTGCATCAACGTCGGTAACAATAGCTGCTCTATTCCATTTGGTTAAATGTTTTATGCCCATTATTGCATCTTGAAACCATGCACCTGCACTGAAATTTTTGATCGATGTATCAAGCACCAACAGGTAATTAAGTTTGCCGGTTTTATCGATAATTGCTTTTACTTTTGGCATTACGGTTTCTGTAAAATCTTTTTCAGAGATTTCTCCGGTGGCTTTGAATCCAACTATGTTTGGTGGTAAATCCTGCAAATGATGTATCATATTTTTTCTATTATTCTAACTAATATGTCTTTTTAGAGATTGTTTTTGAATAAGTTCCAACTATTATTAGCCGGGTGCTTTGTTCATGGCACTACGTCCGCTTACTCGAGGATTGGTGGGAGGAACGGCGCAAATTTGGCTCGTCCCGACAGCGGGACGGACAAAATTTGCAGCGCAGGTGGGGGCCAAAAAGACAAGCATAATGTTGGAGCTTATTGGAGTTTCATACCTTAATACAAAATTGTTCAGCGCAATCATCCACAGATTAACGGATTACAGGCTCGCCTGCCATTTCGTTGGCTATAAAT
>JANPHP010000423.1:0-2080 GCA_031424495.1 Bacteroidota bacterium
CGGGACAGGCGCAGGATTTCAGCGGCTGCTGCCCGATGGCAAGACAGACTTGCGCAAAACCGAAGTGTACAACAAAGCGCGACAGATTTTGAGCACCGAAGAAGTCTACTCCGACGGCAGCGGTGACAACCACATTACATTTAGGTATTCACAAGACGGGCTTCCACTGGAAGAGAAGCATGAGGCATTTGGCAAGGAAGAAGCCGTATTTTGGTTTGTGCACGAGCGGTACTGACTTGTCGCGCGACGCCGGCCTATTTGCGGCGACGCACCTTGGCCATGCGCAATCCAAATAACCAATCAGCCAATTTGGGTTCGGAAAATACCTGCGGCCAAATGTCATGCCTCCCATTTGGATATTCAGTATAGCTGTGAGGTTTCTCGACAAGTGCCAATGCCTCAGCAAGTTCGCGCGAGCGCGAGACACGCACGATCGGGTCGGCAGCACCATGAAAAAACCAGACAGGCGCCTTGATGGCTTTTTTTGCTTTGCGCACGCTGCCACCGCCAGCGATCGCGATGCCAGCAGCAAATTCGTCCTCATGCGCTGCAAGCAATGCCCAAGTTGCAAAGGCGCCCATGGATTGACCGCCGACGTAGATGCGTTCAGGATCGATATTGTAAGTCGCCTTGATGTGATCGAGCAGGCTCATCGCGAGTTTCAACGGGCGACGTATCCTATTGTTGGTGAAATTGATCCAAAACTTGCCGCCAGGGCACTGTGGTACCAAGATGTAGGCAGGGAACTGCGATTGTACCTCGCTGCTACTGAAAAACTCAGGTGCATGGCTATTGCCCGCAATGATCTGTCGTGTATTGTCGTCGCCCCTACCCTTCACGCCATGCAGCCACAAAACCAATGGATAGGTTTTCTCAGGTTGAACGTCCTCAGGAGCATACAAACGAAAAAGCATCTGCTTGGAGCCTAGGTTATATTCCCCGGCTTTGAATTCGGCCATCCAAGCGGGATCCTTTTTACCGAGGGCTACGGTTTGGAGCGGAATTCTCTCAAGCATCTTTCAGGGGGTAATGAGCGGGCAAAATTAAGTCGCGATTGCGCCGTAGGCAAGTGTCTCACAAAATATTGATGAAACTCATGGGACGATGATCGTATCGCGGTCGTAATTGAATCCCGTCAAAATGCCCAAGCCGCCTGTGATGTTGCTGTGGATCACGCCAGGCTGCGCAAATGGGTTTCCATTGGAGCTAGCGGCATCGTCTAGGCTATTGAGGTAGCGCCAATATGCATAGTCGATGTGGTACAAGGTCGAGATGAGCGTGTCGCCATGCCGGTAGTCAAACAGGGTTGCAATCGTGAAATTTTCACCGTTGCCAATGCGGTCGTCGAGCGTAAAATCGAATACCAAAGGCGAATCCAAGTCTGGATCGCCGTGAAAAATTGTGCCTTTGTGCAGGCTCACGAGGTAATAATCCTTTTGGGAACCATCATCCGGCCAATTCATCGTGATCGAAGCCATGCTATCGGCATTGTAACTCAAGAGGAGCGCACCCATGTTGGACTTGGCTGTCACCGTCGCCCTGCCCGTGGCTACGCGACCGTCGGGATGCGTTACCTGCAAGCTATACTCAGTTGCATAGTCTTCTGGAACGACATTGGTGGATTGGAAATTGAAGATTTTGGTGCCCTCGGGCTCCAAATAAAGGCCCGGTACCAGCGTGTCGTGCACATTGCCATGGCTGATGATCACCTGCGCGCCGAGCACGATGGGCGTGTCGGCACCCTCGTAAAATCCAACACTCTCCGTAAGCAGCAACCTAAAAGGCTTGCCGACCTCCATAAAGCACTCGACCACCAGTTGGCGTTCGTATTCAGGAAGTTTGATCTCGATTTCCTTCTGAGGGGCACAGCTCCACACGACCAAAAACATTGGAAGGCAAGCCAGTATGATGAATAGGTGCTTTCTCATATCAGAATTTGAAATTCCAGGTAATCGACGGAATGATCGGGAACAAGGAAACTTGTTTGATCTTGAGCCCGGTCAAGACCGTGACGCCTGTGCCCGCGAGGGTTTCGGTCTTGGTATCAAAGTAGATGAAGTAGGCATTGCGGCGACTGTAC
>JANPHP010000424.1:0-3895 GCA_031424495.1 Bacteroidota bacterium
GAAATGGGAAAATAGTACGCATTAACCTGCGAAATTAGCTTCTCTCGCCAGAGGCTCGCGTCGGATAGCCCTGCGGCCAGAGGCCGCGGGCCGCAAATTGCTTTCATGCGATTGCCCTAGGTCGCGCACCGACAATCCAGCATTTTCCATGGTGCCAGCGAATGCGGCTTGCACTTTTGGAGAAATGGCCACCGTTGCCGATTTCTCTTTATGTTTGTCTTCATGGATGCAACTCCGACACCCGCTGCAGGCCTACTTGCCCAGCTTTACCAGCAATGGCAGGGCAACCCGCCATCTGCCATCGAGACGCTGCCCAAAGCCGGCTCTGACCGACAATATTTCCGATTGCGGGGCCCTGGCGGAACTGCAATTGGGGTTCAGAATCTGGACATCAAAGAAAACGAGGCCTTTTTGAGCTTTTCAGCGCACTTTGCGGCCTGTGGTTTACCAGTGCCGGCCATCTATGCAGTCGACGACCGCAAGGAGGTCTACCTGCAAGAGGACCTTGGCGACACCAGCCTACTGCATTTGCTGGAATTCCGCAGCAAAGCCGAGGGCGCATTGCCAGACTCCATCATCAGCCTGTATAAAAAGTCGTTGTCTCAGCTCGCGAAAATGCAAATCGTGGGCGGCAAGGGACTCGACTACGACTTGTGCGTGCCCCGCGCCGACTTCGACTTGCAATCCATTCGTTGGGACCTCAACTACTTCAAATACTATTTTTTGCGGGCGATCAAGGTGCCTCACGACGAGCAAGCCTTGGAAAATGACTTCGATACACTGGCCAATTGGCTATTGGAGACGGATTGCAGCCACTACATGTTTCGTGATTTCCAGGCGCGCAACATCATGGTGCGCGACGAGGAGCCCTATTTCATCGACTACCAAGGCGGCCGCCGAGGAGCTTTGCAGTATGATGTAGCCTCCCTCCTTTATCAAGCCAAGGCTGATCTGCCCGAAACCGTGCGCGAGGCACTACTCGACCACTACATCGCCGCCGTGAGCGAATACACCCCGATCGACGTGCCCCGTTTCAAGGCACATTACCGTGGCTACGTGCTCATCCGCTTACTGCAAGTGCTGGGTTCTTATGGATACCGGGGCTTTTTTGAACGGAGGCCGCACTTTCTCGACAGCATACCTTATGCTTTGGAGAATGTGCGGGTGCTGTTGGAGACTGCTACATTGCCCATCGCAATGCCGACGCTTTGGGAGGCTTTGCGGGCCGCTGTAAAGTCACCCGCACTGGCAGTGCTCGGGCACAAGCCCGCCGCGAGCAAGCCGCTCACGCTGCGGGTGCGCAGCTTCTCTTACAAATCTGGGCTGCCCGAGGATCCCAGTGGCAACGGCGGCGGCTTCATCTTCGACTGCCGCGCTGTGCACAATCCCGGCCGATTCGACCTCTACAAGCCCCTCACGGGGCGTGACCAGTCTGTCAAGGATTTTCTAGAGGCGTTGCCTGAAACGCAGCTCTTTTTTGTAGAGGCAAGCACCCTCGTCGAGGCCAGCGTGCGCCGCTACCTCGAGCGCGGCTTCACCGATTTGATGGTGAGTTTTGGCTGCACCGGTGGGCAACATCGGTCGGTCTACTTTGCAGACCGGCTTGCACGCGAGATCGGCACGCGTTTCCCAGTCACCATCGACTTGCAACACATCGAACAGGAGAAAAAACAATGGCGGAACTGAGCAATACAACAACACGGCGGGCGATGATCTTTGCAGCCGGCCTCGGCACACGCCTGCGGCCACTCACCGACGACCGCCCCAAAGCCCTCGTGGAGATCTCCGGAACTCCCCTGCTCGACATTCAGCTGCGCCGGCTGAAAGCCTTCGGATTTGAAGAGGTGGTGGTCAATGTGCATCACTTTGCCGACATGGTCGAGGCGCATCTGCGCAGCCAAGACTATGGCATGACCATCCACATCTCCGACGAGCGCGACCTGTTGCGCGACACAGGCGGCGGCCTGCTGCATGCCCGTTATTTTTTGGAAGGCGACGCGCCGATCTATGTATGCAATGTCGATGTGCTGAGCGACATCGACCCCATTGCACTCATTTCATTGCACACGCACTCGGCTGCCATGGCAACGCTTGTCGTGCGCAGCCGTCCGAGCGACCGCTACCTCGTCTTTGATGGCAAAATGCGCCTTTGTGGCTGGGAAAATCGCCGCAGTGGCGAGACCAAAGGGCGCATTCCGGCCGACGGCACTGCATTCGCTTTTAGCGGGATTCAAGTAATCAGCCCCGCGATCTTCTCCAAAATACAGCACACAGGCGTCTTTTCCATCGTCGATGCCTACTTGGACTTGGCGCCGACAGGGACTATCATGGGCTGGGAAGACAAAAATGGCCTCTGGCTTGATGTCGGCAAGCCCGCAGCGTTGCAGGCTGGCGCAGATTTGCTTGCCCAAATTTTGGGTTGAAGGCTGCTGCTACCGTGAAAGCGCGGCCGCAAAGGGGTCGCAACAAAAAAAATTCTTCCCCAAAAATGCCTTTTCCGAGACAGTTCGGCATTCTCGCTGCGGCAAACCTTGGAATTCTCAAATCCATTTTCACAAAAGTGATTTCCCTTTGGGGGATGCCCGATTTCAATGTGTATTCTATATGAAGCTGCGTTACTAAATCGATTCATCGATGCGGAAGCGCAAAGATCATCGTATAGATTGGGCTAGTTTTTCACAGGGTCAAACGCGAAGAAAAAATGGAAAAGCAGAATTTGTCAGAAGATTTGATGTTCGCCAATTTCTTGGGAACGCTCACCGAGGCTGAGCAAAAGATGGTGGAGCAAAACTCGACGATCATTGATCTGGACAAACACGAGCCCGTCTACAAAGAAGGGCAAGTGAGCGATCGCATCTATTTCGTGAAGCGTGGTCGTGTGAAAATCGTGACCAATGGGGAGGACGACAAGGAAGTGTTGAAAAGCCTGGTTCACGAGGGCGAATTGTTGGGCGAAGGCGCGATTTTTGGAGAGCGCAACCGGGCCGATACCGCGGTGGCCATGGACGAAGGCGTTACGCTCATCGAGATGCGTGCCCCAGCAGCCCGCGAGATCCTGAAATCCAATCCTGAGTTCAGCTTCAAAGTCACCGCCCAAATCGCGCAAAAGCTGCGCTCTGCCGAAAGACGCTTGGAAGCCCTTACCTTCAAAAATAGCCGCACCCGCATCATCGAGTTCTTGAAAGACACTGCCTTCCGTCAGGGGCGCAAGATCGGTTATGAAACCCTGCTGCATCCGTTTCTCACCCACCAAGACATTGGCAACCTCACGACCACTTCAAGGCAGACTGTTTCGTCCGTTTTGAACGAACTCAAGGGCAGCAACAAAATTTATTATGATCGCCACAGATTGCTCATCAGGGATCTGTCGGTGTTGTGAATACAATAGTGAATTGATTGAAAAGAAGGCGACGCTAACGGGTGTCGTCTTTTTTTGTGTTGCTGTCTGAAATTTTTCCAATAAGCCAAATCCCTTGTCATTTCGACCGTAGTCATTTGGTGTTTGCAAGGCTCTGAAAGAGCCGCAGCAAATGCCAAATGACGTAGCGGAGAAATCTTGCGCCTATCAATACACCTCCTACTAAATGGCCCTGCTGATCCGCCGTTCTTGGTAGGGATTGAAAATAGGAGCTTTCAAGTAGGAGGTGCATCTTTTGGCGCTAGATTTCTCTGCTACATGATCGAGTCTCCGCCGCTGCGGATTGTCGATCACTCAGGCACCAATGACAAGCTATGTATAGCGCTAATAATCAACAGCTTGAAAAAGTGAATAAATTCGTTGTGATGGGACAGGGAGGCTGTTGAGTTGGAGGTGTATCTGGACTGAAGATGCCTCCGCTACGTCTTCGACTCGGTCGGCATGACAATGGGGCTTTGTCATTCGATCAAAAGGCAA
>JANPHP010000425.1:0-6270 GCA_031424495.1 Bacteroidota bacterium
TTGGGCCTCCAATCATTCGTATACGTGTTTTTTGTTCCTGCTTCACGTGGTTGCGCCAGTTTTCAGGCATGGCACCATGGGCAAGCAAACCAATGCCGGGCTGCACAATCCCGAGCGGTTCTGCATATTCCCTTACCCAACGAGCGACATTCTCATCTTCAGGGTAGGGAAATCGCAACTCGGCGTGGTAGATTTCATATTTGAGCATGGACTCGATGCGCAAGATGAGGTCATCCAAAGAGAAATGGGCTCCAAAGCCTTCTGTGTTGCCACAGATACGGCCTTGGTACAATCCAGCTTCCGATTGGATGTTGGGGTGCCAGGTCTCGGTGACCATGTAGCAAATTGGTGCCTCTGCGGGGTAGCTCGCTGGGAGATGAATTTCCAACATGTGGAGCTCACCAAAAATCGGCAACATGTCTTCATCTACATTCACAATGCTGCTCAAGCCAGAAAATGTCACACGGTAGTCCCGTGGTGGCAACTGATCGGGGTGAATGAGCTTATAAGAGATGCCGGGGTGATTTTGGCACAATGCCTCCACCAGCATGTGCTCCCGCGCAAGCCGTTGCTCAAGTGGGTCGAGTTTTCGTCCCACTTTTTCATAGTAAGCCGCGAATCCCTGGGGGTCCAGTTGCGCCATTTTCTTACTTGCAATCAGTTCATTCGGGTCAGGGGACCCTGTGATACCATGTTTCATCACGACCGACAACAGTCGGCCGCTGCCACTACGTACTTGGCTCAGCCGGGCACATAGATACGCACCATCTCAAGCTTTGCCTCGTTGAGGATGTTTTGCTCCTCAAGCGGCTTGTCTTGATCGATCTCGATGCGCTTGTTTTTTTCCCTCTTGAAGATTTTGTACTCAATCGCTTGGGATTCACCCCCGAGCGAGTTGGGATCTTCTTTTGGAATGTTGAGTTCCTCCTTTTCGAGCAACGTGTTGATGATGTCGATCGGCGAGGCCGACAGCGGCAATTCTACATCCACATCCGTCCCAATAGAAGGTATCAGCACGTTGACAATGACTATATCATCCATAAATCAATTCTAAATTCTGGAACCCGTTGATTGCCCATTCTCTGTAATAAAAATCAGGGGCGGGAATAGCCTAAAAATAGAAATTTTTTAGACAAGTCAATACGAGGTCACAATTTTTTCAGGAATTGTTCGTCGGACTGCCCCATATTTCTTACGTGCTCAGCACTCGGTTGCCACCACCGATTGCGCAAACTGCTCACGCCGTCTTCAAAGATAAACACGCCGTTGTCGGCTGCCAATTGGATTTGCCTCCGCTCCTCCCCTCTCCCTACACGCAGTACATGCCCAGCAGGTATCCCCAATCGCCACAAAGGGAGATTTCCTTGAAAATCTCCGGGCTTCACGATCTCGACCATCGCATCTTTGGGAATGCCCAACGTCACCGATGTGCCCTTGGTCAACTCCTGTGCAAGTCGGTCGGAAAAATGATGGATGGGCAAGATGACACGCTCAAAATAATCGCCCTGTGCCCCAGCAAGTGCGGTCGCGACACTGTGATCGAGGTGCAACTCGGCTTGTTGCATACCCAAAACTTGCTGCAAATACCGAAAAAGGCTGTCGAGGGTGGAATCCGCGGAAAGCGGGGCAGCAATCGGAATTTGTGGCGCAAAATGACTTTCACAAAAGGCACGCAGCGGCTTTGATTCGTAAACCGCAGTGTAATTGTGGGCACCCTCAAAGGAAAACATCTTGCCAGCAAGGCTCTGTGCATCAAGTCCCAAGATCAACTTCAAAGCTTCTTGCACTTGCAGTGCCCCAATAATGGAGGCGGCAATCGGCGTTGTGGGCGCATGCCCATCCAAAGCATAGCGACGCGCCATGTCGGTGCAGCCCATGCGCTGCCTGATTTCCTGCCATCCCGCAAGCGTGAGGCCGCATTCGTAGCAAGACTCGCCCGGTTTGTAGGCAGCAACCTGCCCTGCGAGGTTCAATATGCCGCCATCCACCCACGGTTTGCCTGCGCGCCAACACAAACGATTGAGGTAAAGCCGCGCCAATCGGTTGTCGACACAGCCGATCACGACATCCACCTGAGCCAGCAATCCCAGTGACAGGTCTGTGACCACATCTCCCAACAAGGTGAGCACCTTGAGGTCGGGGTTGATTTCCAACAGCCGCTCCGCAGCGACCTCGGCCTTGTAGCGGCCATTGGCGGCATCGGCGGCCCTGAAAAGCACTGATCTGCTCAAATTGGAAGGCTCGATGCGGTCAAAATCCATGATCACGATGCGCTGCACATTGAGCAGCGCCAGATTTTTGAGCACCTCATTGCCCAGCGCTCCAGCACCGACGACGAGCACCTTTGCGGCCCGCACGCGGGCTTGATCCCACTGCGGCACCTGGTCAAAGATGGCGTCTTGAAAGATCATTGTTGGGTCATCATGCCGAGCAGGGAATCTCGGTGCTGGAAAAAATGTTGGAGCGCATCGCCTTTGAGGCCGCCCGCACCAAAATCTTTTTCTTTGCGGTGATCGACTTGCAAGCCGTTTTTCCAATAGCGAAAACAGACGTGCGGCCCAGTGGAGCGGCCCGTCGTCCCTACATAACCGATCACTTCGCCTTGACGCACGGCGACTCCCGGCACGAGGCCTTCGGCAAATGCCGACATGTGCAAGTATTGCGTCTGAATGGAGTCGGTATGGAATAACTTGACATAATTGCCGTTGCCGCCTTTGTTTTCGGCATTGAGCACGACACCGTCGCCGACGGCGAGGATGGGCGTACCCTCTGGCGCGGCGTAGTCAGTGCCAAGATGCGCCCTGATCTCGCCGTTTCGAGCGATCGGGTCCACGCGCTTGAGGTCATAGGGCGAGGAGATGCGGCTGTATTCCAAGGGAGCCATGAGAAATCCTGATTTCATTGGGCGGCCTTCGTAGTCGTAAAAGCCATTTCCATATTCATCCTCGTAAGCAAATGCGTAACCGTCCTCGCCATTTTGGCGATAGCTCACCGCAAGCAGGTCGCCGACCTCGGTGAGGTTGCCTTCGTATTGCGTTTCCTCATACAGCATCAAAAAATGATCGCCCGGGGCCAAGTGAAACAAGTCGACCTTCCACTTGATCGCAAACTCCAGTTTGCGGGCGAGCAGGAGCCCTGAGTTTACCTTATTGTACATTTCGTCGGCGAGCGTGGTCTGGATCACCACATTCTTGGCGACATTGTGTCTGCGCAAGACAGACCGTCCTTGCAGAAAAACGGCAGGGTTACCGGCCAAGTTCATGAAAACAAATGAGGTCGGGTCGGGCTCATAGACAAACATGACAGCACGCTGCAGATTGCTGGGTGCATACAGGATGCGGTAATTGGCTCCCGGCTTCATTTCTGGCATCTCCTTCGCCTGCGCGATTTCCATCAGTTTCAGTACTTGCCTGTAGTCGACATTGCGCATGAGCAACAAGTCGCCCATGGTCTGCCCGATTTCCAACGCACCCGAGTCGGATATCAATTCTGCATAAGGATAGCCCCAATCAAACTCGGGGACCACGCCCATGCCTTTGATCGGATCGAGCACGACGGGCGCAGGCGCCTCAGCGACAGTCTTTTCAACCGGTTTTTTGACAGGAATGAAAATGAATGCTGCACAAACAGAGATGGCGATAAACCCGAAAACGATGGTCAACAACAAGCTAGGCCTGCGCAGTTTGGGGCTCCGCTTGGGTGCACGCACCGAAGGCGCCACCTCTGGAGCCGGAGCTGGATTTACCAAGGCACGCTCCTCGACCTCGATCCCCTCTTCGGGCGAGTCGTCGATGTACAGGATCTTGGGTTTCTTGCGCGGGGCCATACCCAATTACACCGTTTTTCCCTCTTTTCTGAATTCTGCCCTGATGCCCTCGACGATATCCTCTTCATAGATCATCGGGTGCTCACGCGCGACGGCAGCAAGTGCACAAAACCGCAAGATGTTGATAATCATACCACCCGAGATTTTGTATTCCTTGGCCAATGCCTTGAAATCGATGCTCTCCTCGACCGGTGCCTTTTCAAAGGCATTGCGCCACAGACGCAGACGCTGCGGAGCGCTCGGCACAGGAAAGTGCACCAAGGATTGGAAACGTCGCATAAAGGCAGGGTCAATGTTGGAGCGCAAGTTGGTGCTCAACAAGACTGTGCCGGGGAAATCCTCGATCCTTTGAAGCAAATAGGCAACCTCTTGGTTGGCGTAGCGGTCTTTGGAGTCGCTCGTGGCGGTACGTTTGCCAAAGAGCGCATCGGCCTCGTCAAAGAAGAGGATCCAGTTTTTGTTTTCGGCATAATCGAAGATGTTGCCGAGGTTTTTTTCAGTTTCACCGATGTACTTGCTCACGACCTTGGAGATGTCGACGCGGTATACGTCGAGGCCAGCGGTCTTGCCAAGCAAGGAGGCGGTGAGGGTTTTACCGGTGCCCGGAGGGCCGTAAAACAAGCTGCGGTAGCCACGTTTGAGCACTTTTCCCAAACCCCAATCGTCAAGAATGAGCTTTTGGTAGTGGATCCAGTTGAGGATTTCTTGGATGCGGTCGAGGCTTTCCTTTTCCAAAACCAAGTCTTCCCAGTCCAGCCTGGTATCGATGCGCTGTGCGGGAAATTCGCTGCCAAATATCGGTTTGAAGGCAGCGCCAGTCGTGAGATAGCTCAAAAATTCCTTGCCCATTTGCAAGGGAGCACTCATATCGGGTTCCTTGTTGCGGTCGTTGTCGAGGACGAGAATTTTTTGCTTGAGCAAATAATAGTCTTCGTCAAAGATCTCAATGATTTGAAACCTGCGTGTCAAATCATTGGCTGCAAGCAAGAAGGCCGCAGTCTCACAGGTCGGCAAAAATCCACGGTGGATATTGCCCTTGAGTCCACCAAACTCTGTGAAAATCTGTCCATTGACCTCATTGCGCACATAGAGGCAGTCGAGCAGTTGCGGCGCGATGTGCGGTGCCAATGCGAGCAAGACGACCAGTCGGTCGTTGATCGACATGTTGAATTTACGCACAAACTTTGCGTACACCGAAGGGTACTCGTCGAGGTCTGGCGGGGTCACGTCCCAGACACTCTTGTAGGGCGAGGGTTGCCCAAAATACAGGTTGATCCTCGTGTCCAAAGAGGTTTTGAGCCATTCCATTTCGGCCCTGAGGGCCCTTGCATTGGCCTCCAAAGCTGTGAGGGTGTTAGACTCTGCTATCGCCTTCGCCATTTTCGTCAATAATTTTGCTTTCCCACGTTTTTCTGTATCGAGCCACCTGCTTTCAGATGGTTCGCAATCGCACTCCAATTTAGTGGAATATTCTCAACCCACCAATGGGATCACGGCCATTCGACTTCAATGATATAACTTAACCACGGTAGGCGGATGGGATTTGTGGACCAAGGTATCTTGTTACGCAAGACATCTATGCCATTTTGCTCCACGCGCAGTACCCAATCGCTCGAACCTTGCTTCAATCTTCCATCCCGCATGATGAAAGTTTTCCGCAAATAGTCGGTGCTTGCATTCTTCATGACGCCCCATTGTGTATTCACCATACCCAAGATCGTCTCGCATGTATCGAAATCGTCTTGCCCCATGGGTGTTTCCAGCGGATCCACCGGCTCATCCAAACTCCACCCCACCATTAACTTGGCCATTACCATTTTTTCCTCTGGCGTATCGACCTCCTTGTAGCAAAGGTATTGGATCTGATGGATGGCACGCACCTGAGCCTGTCGGTTCACAAAGGCCTTTTTGTCCTCGGTAAGGAGGTTGAATGCCTTGAAAAGGATCACGGTAAAAAGGTACATAATCCCGACGCCGCCATTGGAAACATAAATTTCTTCGTCAAATGGTTTGGGCACCCTTGGCGGAGATTTGGGCCTTTGATCGCTCGACTTGGGATTTTGCAAGCGGGTTTCCCGCAGCTCCTCGATGCGTTCCACTACATCGATCATCTCTACAAGGCTGTTGCGCAGCGGAGAATTGCTCGATTCCAGACGTCGATTGGCCCAAATGATAGCTTCTTTGACGCGGATGTTGGGTTGGGTCGCGATGAACTCAAAAAACTCCTTGACATAATTGATCGGCAAGAAGGTCGTGCGCAGGCTGCGTGCATGGCGCATCGCATGCTCAAACACGTAGGCGGGCGCAATCGGCGATGAAGTTCCTTTGAAAATCGCCAACATTTCTCTCACAAATGGTACCAATCGATCGCTCGCCCCAAAATTGAGGAGCGCCAGGGCCCTCAAAACGGTTTCTTCACCTAGGGCGAAGAGGCGGGCGCGCAC
>JANPHP010000426.1:0-8495 GCA_031424495.1 Bacteroidota bacterium
CCGTGAGCACCATCTCCATTGCGCGTGCCTTGCCGATGGCGCGGGTGAGCCTTTGTGTGCCGCCTGCCCCGGGCATCACGCCGATCTTGATTTCGGGCTGCCCAAACTGAGCGGTCTCGCTTGCGACGATCATGTCGCAGAGCATCGTGAGCTCGCATCCACCACCAAGCGCGAAGCCACTCACTGCGGCAATGATCGGCTTTTTGGTGCGTTTGATGGAATCCCACTTGCTGAACTGATCGATCTTGTGCATGTCGATCGCTGTCTTGCCAGCCATTTGTTTGATATCAGCACCTGCTGCAAATGCACGTTCGTTGCCGGTGAGCACGATGCAGCGGGTAGCTTCATCATCGTCGAGCACCTTGAGTGCACGCACAAGCTCGTCCATCAGTTCGAGATTGAGGGCATTGAGCTCTTTTGGGCGATTCAAGCGAATGAGGCTTACAAAAGGCATCACCTGCGGCTCGACAATCAAAAATTGGTACTCCATGACAAATCGGGATTGAGCCGCAAATCTAGCAATTATCGCCCAAAATTTGTCCGCTCATTCCGCTGGATCATCATCTTCAGGCGCAGCGACGGCTGGCGCGAGCAACTCGACGTTGCGGGCAAGTTGAAACATGAGCCACCCGATCAGGACTCCCACGAGGATCCCAAAGACGACGCCGAGCGGGTAGGTGTAACCTGCATAGACGCGCAAGAGACAATACATCAGCACGGGCAGCCATAGCAAAATGATATTGGTTTCTTGCCAAGCCTTGAGCCGCAGCCTTACAAAATGAAAGGTCCCGACCATCGAGGCAATCGGCCAATCGGGCAGGCTTATTTCAGAGCCATGGGCAAATGCAGGCAACTGCACGCCGCGAAACCAATATTCACTGTTCCATGGAGCGGGCTGCATGAGGTAATTGGAGAGGAGGGATGCGGCTTGAAAGCTCAGAATGAAGGTGCCCAAAGCAAAAAAAATGCTGTAGACGGCTGTCTGCGGCTTGCCCAGGTAAATCATGATCGCCAGGAATACAAAAAAAGGCATCCAGGCATAGAGGTTGCCCAACATCGCGGCATTCGTTTCCAAAAATCGGCTTGCAAGCGCTGTCCTCAGACTGGCAAATAGCTGCTTGTCAGTATTGTAAAGCCATACTGCAAAGACTTTCATGCATTCGCCTCCCCAATCGACGTGGTTCTATGCCTTCCAAAGAGAATGAGTCGTGGTGAATGCGCACTTGCAAATCCGTGTCCTTGATAGTCGCCCCAAATTTCCTCGATTTCAAGCCCAGCCTGCTCAAATAGGCGCTCGAAATCGGCGAGGCCCAAGCCTTGCACACGCTCTTCAAAGTCATGCGCTACGCCGTCATCCGTCAGATGGATCGATTTGATGATGAATCCGTTTTCAAATCGCTTGCGAAGCGTGAAATGCACGCCATCGCGATCGATTTCGTGAAAAGGCACCAAGCCCTGCAGTACGACCTCCACATTGAAGAAATCCAGAACAAAAGTGCCCCCTGGCGCAAGGCTTCGAGCGACATTGTTCAACACTTGCAGATTTTCTTGCTGGTCGGCAAAATATCCGAAGCTCGTAAAAAGGTTGAGAATGTAGTCATACTGCCCATCTAGCGGTTCCCGCATGTCGTGGACCCCAAATTGTAACCCGGGCTGAGCGCTGAGCTGGGCATCGGCTATGCTCGCCGCGCTCAGGTCAAGCCCTGTGACGGTATAGCCTTTTTGATGAATGAAAACCGAGTGCCGGCCTCGTCCGCAGGCGAGGTCCAGAAATGTTGATGCGGGGCTGGGCGACAGAGCCGCCAATAGCTGCTCAATAAAGGACTCTGCCTCTGCATAATCGCGATGGCGATACAAAATCGGATACCAAGGCGAGTCAAACCACGATTCAAACCACTGATCCGCCATCTTTTACCTCGGGTTGTCTCAATTGAGTGGTCATCTGCGTGATTTTTTCCAGCGTATCGACAAACATGCCGAAATGCTCCACCTTGATGGTGCGCTTCATAAGGCGGGCGATCACCCTCACATAATGACTGTATTTGTCATAGAGTTTTTTGCCCTTGGGCGTGAGGTCCAAGTACACCGCGCGGCGGTCGGTCTTGGAATTCACGCGCTTCACAAATTTTTGGCGTTCGATCTTGTCGATGATGGAGGTGAGCGTACTCAGCTTGATGTTGAATGCATCGCCGATCTCCTTCATCTTGCGACGGCCATTCATGGCGACATATTGTAAAATCTCCATCTCGAGCTCGGAGACCTTGAAATTGTCTTTGATATAGCGCTGATGCCGTCTGAAGACGTCACGCAATTCGATCAAACTTACCTCCAGCCGCTCAAGTTGGTCGCCATCAGTGGGCACGACCTCTTTTTCCAATGGCTCCAGGGCACTATTTTCCATGTATCATTTCCATATCGTCTACTTCCTATTGATCAAGCGCTCGGTTGCATGCAGGCATTGCTAGTCCAATGATTACAGGGGTATTTCATTGGTATGTAACGCTTAGTACCGAGGTTTATTCCCTTTTCGGAATACCTCAAATGTAAATCATTTTGAGGTTGTAGAAAATATGACTTCCAAAAAAGTACGGCTTTGCTGAATATTTTTTCAGATTTCCTTTTTCGGTCCACATTGTTGAATTTTGGCGGAATTCAAAATGCGCCTCAAGGCGCTCGACAATATGGAAAAACTCATTCAAGACTTCGGCGCACAGCTGCGTGAAGCGGTGCAGATCGGCACCAAAGCGGTATTTACCCAGCCCGAAAACGAAATTCGCAACATCTGCCTTATCGGGATGGGCGGCTCCGCTTTTGGCGGTGAGGTGACCAAAAATTTCATTGGATCGGTCTGCCCCGTGCCTTTTGACATCGTGCGCGATTACACCGTGCCCGGTTACGTCTCCAAGCACACCTTGCTCATCGTGAGCAGCTATTCCGGCAATACCGAGGAGACGCTCTCCGCATTTGAACAAGCGATCCCGCGTGGCCCCAAGGTCGTCTGCGTGACCTCGGGTGGCAAAGTCTTGCAAATCGCTCAAGAAAAAGGCTACGACCACATCGTGGTGCCCGGCGGTTACCCACCGCGCACAGCTGCTGGTTTTTCCATCGTACAGCAATTGTATGTATTGAAAGGCATGGGACTCATCGACAATTTTGATGCGTCACTTGGCGAGGCCATCGACCTCCTGACCGATTTTGATGGGCACGACGATGCAAAGTTGATCGCCGATCAACTCCACAAGCGCATCCCGGTCCTGTACAGCTCGCCTGTTTTTGAGTCGATCGCGATCCGTTGGAGGCAGCAAATCGAGGAAAACGCCAAGCATATCGCTTTTCACCATGTGATTCCCGAGATGAACCACAACGAGCTCGTCGGCTGGAAAAATCCAGAGGCACTGCTCGACGACGCTGTCGTCGTGATCTTGCGCTCAGAATACGACCATCCACGCAACGCGATCCGCATGGACATCTCGCGTGAGCTCATGGGCGATGTCGCGGATACCGTGATCGAGGTGCTTGCCGTTGGTGAAAGCCACTTGGGTCAGTTGTTTTATCTGCTTCATCTGGGAGATTGGGTATCTTATTACCTGGCTCAGCTCAACCACGAGGATCCGATGCCGGTGCAGGTGATCGATTTCCTGAAATCTGAGTTGGGCAAAAGCTGAGCTTGTGGGAAACTGGCATGAGCTGGGGCAACCTCGCGCTGGTGCTTACTTGCATTTTTCAGTAAATTCAGGCCGCATTCACCATGAAAAAGGAAGTCAAGATCGGTCTCACCATCATTGCAGGCGTGGTTTCGCTTTACTTGGCGGTCACGTGGGTAAAGAGTACCCATCTATTCACGGTGAGCCGCAGCGGCTATGAGATCCGATTTCAAGACGTTTCTGGATTGAAAGAGGGCGATCCCGTGACCGTATTTGGCTACCCTTCGGGGAATGTCGAGGCCATCAAAATCGATGGCAGCGGCGCTATCGTCACCATCAACTTGAGCGAGGATGTCGCGGTGCAAACCGATGCGAGCGCGGTGCTCAAAGTCAAGGAAATCATGGGTGGCAAGACTGTGGAGCTTCGTCCCGGCGTTTCTGGGCGCAAGTTGCCACAGGATCAAGTGATTCCAGGGAGCACCAGCCTTGATATTTCCAGCGCATTCATCAAGACCGGAGAATTCATGGACAAGCTGGACGTCAATCAAATCGACAGCATGATGCAGGATATCACCAAGCTTATCAAGACCTTTGGCAATATCGGGGATGAGCTGGACACATTGGATACCCATGGACTTGTAAAGGACTTGCGTGAATCAGCCAGTAGCCTCAACCACATCCTCGCAGATGTGGAGCGTCGCAGATTGGTGGCGAGCATCGATGAGAGCCTGGGCAAGGTGAATCTGCTCGCTGACAAGGCTGAGACTTCGCTCAACTCGATCACCACCCTCACTGACCACATCAATGCACAGACCCTGCCCAAAGCCGATAGCATGATGGCCCAAGTCAGTGACATGCTCGGC
Source organism: Bacteroidota bacterium (assembly GCA_031424495.1). GTDB lineage: Bacteria > Bacteroidota > Bacteroidia > J057 > JADKCL01 > JADKCL01. The sequence goes on from JANPHP010000426.1 coordinate 4,508, forward strand.
AACAGCGAAGGCATGATCGGCGACGTGAAGAAGATCTTGAAGCAGTTTCAGGACCGCAGCACGCTCGCTGGGCAGTTGTTGTACGATCCTGCATTCGCCAAGCAAGTCGATGGCACCCTCAAAAACCTGGACAAAACCTTGGACCATATCCGCACCAAAAAGATCTACGTGACGATGACCTTGAGCAAGGGTCAGAAGGTATTTACCGAGGAGCCGATCGAGGTGAATGGGGAGAAAGTCGAGCAGAAGTGATCAATGCGTTACTTTAGATAATGAAACATTAATCCTTGTATATCAAATGAGAATGGCAAAATATTTCTTGCTGCTGTTGTGCGGACTCACTCTTGGTTTGAGTCTGCATGCATCGCTCAAGCTGTCAGGCAAAATTAGCAAGTATGCGATTACCATGGAGCTGACTGCATCCAAAGCAGACAAAAACTACAACGTGCGCGGTCGCTACCAATACGTCGGCAAGACACAATTTCTCGACATCAAAGGCAATTATTACCCCGGCGGAGTGATGCACTTGGTAGAGTCATTTGCAGGCAAGGAAACTGGTGAGTTTTTTGTGCAAACAGAAGATAGCGAAGTCGATTTTTCAGGGAAATGGATCGGCAATGGCAAGGCTTTGGACGTCGACTTGAACATTACTGAGGGTGAGCCTGAGGCACTTGCGCCTTATGTGCTGGACGATTATACAGGTAAGGTCAATACGTCGCTTACCGGCAGTTATGCGTCTGTTTATTATTGGGTAAATGATTTCCAATCGTCAGACGACAACCCAAATCTGGAAATTGGCTTCAATGGGGGCGTGGTGACCATCACGGAAGTTGCTGGTGGCAAAATCGAGTTTTCTTTTGGCCTCACCTGCGGCCCAACCTATCATGGTGCTTATCTGAGTGGCACTGCTACCAAGGTCGGGCCGCATGAATATGCCTACAAAGGCTCCCCGATGGACGATGACGCGATTTGCGAAATCGGATTCACATTCGGCGAGAAATATGTAAAAATCCATCAAAGCGACAATACCAACGGGATGGATTGTGGCTTTGGTGCGAGGGCTTATGCAGAAGGCACATTCTCCAAAGTGAACGACCTCGTGGTGGAGTCCGATGGTGAAATCAGCATCGAGCAGGCTCTAGGCAAGTAGTGCGGCTGCATTCTGGCTAAAATGGTCCGATATCGCCCATGGTATAGTAGTAGCCATTCCCATCGGGATGGATGGCCCAAGTGAAGTCGGCATCCATCCAAAAACTCAAGTCTCCCTCCAACATCGTCGCTAACCAACTGGACGAGAGCTCATAACTTTGGTCGGCGCGGAATCCATCGAGATTGTACAATTTTGTTTGCTTGGAGCTGATCGCTTGCACCTCCTCATGAAACCTGGCCTCTTCGCAAACGAATGATCGAGGCATCTTGGCCAGCTTTTGGTTGAATTGTTCCCAGACCTGATGCCATTCGAGCGGCGTGAGCACGCGGCGCAGTGGTACAGTGGGGAGTTTTTGGGGTTTTGAGACAAGGGAAATTAACTTTTTACCCAACTTTTGAATCAACTTGCTATCGGGCAGGCCATCGGGAAAATGCTTCGAATTCGTTTCCGCGACGATCATTTCCAGCAAAATTGAGGCCTCGCCTTCATTTTCGAGCAATTCTAGAGACAATTGCTCGACTTGGTGCAAAATCACGCGGAGGTAGACCGCCTCGGGCGCCCATCGGTTGGCTATGTCGTCCAGTTCGGAGATCAAATAGCTCCGCAGCGTATTCAGCCGCGTTTTCTCTGCGAATTCCAGCTTGCCTTGGTTGAGCAGCTGCGAATAGTCTTCAAATCCCCTGGACCAACCTTCGACCCATTTGCCGCCCTCAAAATTGAAATTCATAAAGGGCGTATCCCAATTCTTGCTCGTGCGCGCGATCGAAATCCAATCATTTTCCTGGGGCACAAACTCAAAATCGAAGCAATTGCGCTGATTGAGCGACTCCAAAACCCAGTGTACATTCAGGCCGTCTCCGATGTCTTGCACCGGCAAAGCCGTGATGCCCTCCATGATAAATCCCTCGTGCGTGCCGATCTTTCTGGACAGCGTCCAGATGATCATGCCGGGTTTGCGCTGCTCAACCTTGGGCAGCGCGCAGGAGCAGAGGATGAATTGTCGGTGGAGGTCACACATTTAATGGGCAATGCGGGGATTAGGAATTAGAAATTAGGAATGAGAAATTAGGAATTAGGGATGGTGCTTGGGGTGGAGATGACTCGGCCTTCGTGGATGATGTCCCTGATTTCATGCGGATTTGGGAAATAACAATTCATCAGCGCCATTCGAAATTGGTGCCACCTGGGTGAATCAGTATCCATTTGCTCCATTTCCTCTGCCAACCCTTGCCACCGCTGAAAGAGCCAAGTTTGACTGAATTTGAAGCCGATATGCGCTGCTTCGGGTGTACCATATCCCACGATAATCCGCAAATAATCGTCTCTTTCAGGCTGATAATCAAAGCCAAAGATGTTTTTTTCGCGCAGCAGCTGGAGCACCCATTCCGCATCCCATCCGCCGCGAATCATTTTTTGGGTTGGCCCGGAGAGTTGTTGGGCCTCGATCTCAGTGAGTCCGCGTCCATGATCGGGGATGCGACTGCGCGTTTTGTAGCGGCTGATTTTCCAAATGACGTCCTCCGTGGAAAACATCTGAGGTGCTGGCAATTCCGATTCAGTGAGGATGAGCGCGTCTAGCCGGGCACCTGAAGCTGCGAGTCTGTCCATGAACTCCGTGCGTGTCTCAGGCGGTGGTGGAGCAGCCTCGGCAGGAATGTGGCCATTTGCAAACTCGACTTTACCTTTCCCATGCAATTCGTATTTGTGTTTCGGACTCAAGCGCCTGTCGCGAATCCAAGCACCGTCGGCATACAAAAAAGCCATCGATTCGTGATAGCCCCTCATTTGGGTATCCTCTGTTTTTGGTGCTGGGAAATATACGGTTAACGCGTCGAGCTCTTGCGGAATGTATTCAAAATCAAATGGGTTACTTTCATTGAGCGCGGATTCAAACCACTTGGAGGTGAGCTTTCCTCCGATTACTTTCTTCGGACGCATGGCGATCCCGCGACGAGAGGTGGTTCCGACATGCTGCCTGAATACCCAAACGAGGGTATTCTCATCCAGATTTTCCCAATCCACCTCTGCACAGGTACACAATTTGAAATGTCGGTTGTCACACATGAAAGCTAATTTAGGAGTTTTCCCGATTAGATTTAGGAATGAGAAATTGGGAATGCCTGTTGGGTTGGGCAATTCTAGAAATGCACTCTTTGCTGCCAAGAGCATGCAATCTCCAATAGCGCGTCGGTCTTCCAAAAATAGCCTCCTCCATCACGACAACGAGCCCAGCCCAAGATCACCCCGACTCAATTTCTAACCCCCTAATTTCTCATTCCTAATTTCCCCACCTAACTTGCAATCAAGATGAATTCATTTGGCAGGATATTCAAAATCACCAGTTTTGGGGAATCGCACGGGGCTGGCATCGGTGTTGTGATCGACGGCTGCCCAGCAGGGCTGCCGCTCGATTTGGCGGCGATCCAACAGCAGCTCGACCGGCGCAAGCCGGGTCAGAGCCGCCTCACGACGCAGCGCAATGAAAGCGATACGTTTGAGGTGCTGTCGGGCCTAGTGGACAATGTCACGAGCGGTGCGCCCATGGCCTTTTTGGTGCGCAACGAAGATCAGCGCAGCCAAGATTACGCGCACATCGCCCAGCAATATCGGCCTAGCCATGCCGATTACACCTATTTTGCCAAGTATGGCATTCGTGACGTGCGTGGCGGCGGACGCAGCAGCGCACGCGAAACAATAGCCCGCGTGATCGGCGGCGCCGTCGCGCAGCAACTGCTCACACAGGCCTGCGGCATGCGCTTCGAAGCTTGGGTGAGCGCCGTAGGCGCTGTCCAGTGGGAGGGAAGGCCCGAAAAAGAAGGCTTTGCCGACGGCGACGCC
>JANPHP010000427.1:0-8046 GCA_031424495.1 Bacteroidota bacterium
ACCGGACAATCGCCGAGCCAAGCAACTAATTTAGTATGAGTCAATTAGTATCACATCCAACAACCCCGCCGCGCCGCGAATCCTCACCTCATATCTCCCATCCGCATCTAGGGCCACAGTAACCAGCCCCGCATCATACCATCCCTCCAAGGAGGAATAGGAGTACCGCCCTTGCTCCGCCACCTTTTTGAGGATGGCGCTCACGGTAGCCCACGGAAGTTCCGAGCAATTGGCAGTTTCAATAGAAGTGTGAGGAAGTCTTGCAGTCGCCAGGGCAGGTGCGGCAACCAGTACAAGAAAGGACAATACAAATCCTATACGTTTCATAGCAGAAAAGCGTTTAAGGTTAAATACTCAGAAAACAACACGCCGAGGCCCATGCCCCATGCAGATGGGAAGGTACAAAATTTGGGCCAGTGAGTGTTAGAGAGGTGGCCGCGCAAGGTCGTTGCGTTCCCCGTGAATACCCAAAGGACTGATTCGATTTGTTGGGATGCCCGTGCGCCTTGATCTCTTGTCGCATCCTTTCGCATGCAAGATGCCAAAAAGCCAGCCCCTTCAAAAAGGGACTGGCTTTCTTGAACCTCCTGAATTATAGTATCTAATTCGTCAATCTCACGAGCTTCATTGTCTATGAACGTGATTGCCTGATAGCGTCGGCTAAGGAATTGCCGAAGGATTAAACTCAGCAATCAGGCATGATCAGCCTGTATTGGATCGATCTCGCGCTAAGGTGAGGGATAGTCGCTCGCCGCATCATCTATAACGTAAAGTCACTTCACGCCCTTCACTCCTTGCTTGCAACGCCCTGTTCTTGAATAGCTTGAGGGAGTCCAAAATCTTGTCTTCGTGGCTATTGTATTCCTTGATCCTGAGCTTGCGCAAGCTTCATTTTGTTGTTTTGAATGGTCGAGACAAAGCAGGGGTGCCTACCTACACAGTAGCAGATCAATCAATGCCGGATCCAATTGACTCGATGGCGGTAACCGAATGGAGAGCACTACGGTACTGGTTGGTCACGACACTGGTTGGGTGGCCGCAGGCGATTCAATTCACAACAAGAAAACGAATCAGGAATACCAATTTTCTCATGAAACCCTGGGTTTTCATGAATAGGAACAAAATACGAGCCAGATGAAACCTTGAATTCGGAGTGATCAATGTTCATCATACTTGCATCCAACCTGCTATGCACTGGCGTAGATGCCGTTGCCCCTCGCGCTTGGTTTGGCATTAATCGCGGTCGGATGTAAGGTCGGCAAGCTATTGCGCGTCGCCGTCCCTTGGATCTCTCCTTCTGCGGCGGCTTCACACGATAGGAGTACACAGAGCCGCCCTTTCCCTTGGCCGCGTTCCCCGGCATGGGAGGCTTATACATCGTATTCGAGACGGCATTACCTAGCTTTGGGGCGGCTTCGGTGTTCAAACGGAAAATAAGGGGTGAGTCATCAATTTCTACTTCTACGATCCCTACGTTTGGCCCCGTCTCCGAGTCGGTTTGGTCAAATGATGGGGACGACGCGTCGCGATCGATAGGCTCCACCACTAGCCTGGCGCTGTCGGTCGTGACGTCCGGCACCTGCTGCGGTTCCATCAAAGGAGCTGGGGTGCAATCCACCATTGGTGCTGGTACTTCCTCACTCTGTTTTTCATTAGCGGGTACTGCGCTTTCGGGCACGGCGATAGCCGTTTCGCCGTCCGCATCCGCCTCGCCAGGCACTCCACCCCTGGTCACGTCACCCACCGACTGTACTACGGCAGCAATCGCACCGAGCAAATCCGTAGCCGCCGCAATTGCCGCCGCCGTCGTCACCTCGACGAGGCTCCCAAGCCCATTATTCCCGTTGATAGCGGTTGCAACCTCGCCAAAGTAGATCGTCGGGCCGAGGATTTCCGACACGTGCGAGTTGCTTCCAAATGCCAACGACGCAATCGAGGGCAGGCCGATGCCATTGATCGGTACGGATTTCTCATGGTTACCCTTGCCCTCCAGGATCGCCTTCTTGAGGTTCCTTGGCTTGCCACCGCCCAGGAACACGACATGTTCAAGCTTCGCCTGGACCTTGCGCAGGTGGGCGAGGCGGGCCATGTTCAGGTTGCGCGAATTGGCTTCTTCGTCGGTGAGGTATGCAAGGCGCAACTGTGAGCCGAGGTTGAACGTGTCCAACTTCATCCCAAGCAGGATGCCCGTTCGCAGCAGGATTGCAGCCGGGTTAAAGCGGTTGATCCTGTTCACGTCTTCGGCATTTTGTGGCATGGAGATGGTTGTCGGCTGGTTTGCTTGCTCATTCGGCGCAGGCTTGTGCATGCGCTTGAATACACCGGATTCGCCCAAGCCCAGACTATCTGAATTGCCAAGGGCTTGGGCTTGGTTCGTGGAGCCGTTGAAGTAATCGAGGGTCATTGGTTTCGAGTTTTGCTGTGGAGGTTGTCGAGTTCGCGGCGGATGTTGCCTTGGTCGGCCCTCGCCTGGGTCGTGGCCTTGGCCACCTCAAGGCAGAGCTGCGTCACCGTCTTTGCCAGTTCCTTGAACTGCGTGTGGAAGTCCCGCAGGAAGAACCCGACGACGGCGAACAGGATGGACAATAGGGTCAGTAGGATCGAGTTTGCTGCAAGTAGGATTTCTGTGGCTGTCATTGTCTTTCGTCTTTTCCTGTTTCCGTCGTCGGCGTCCCTCGCTGCAAGGCTGTCGGTCTTGGCGGTGGTTGTCGATGGGCAAATATTGGTTCGGAAAAAGGCGGTTTGGGGGAATGGGATGGTTTTGTGTGGTATTGGATGGTTTTGAGCCTTGTTCAATGAAAAAATTTGCAAATTTGGTAGCGTCCTGAAAAAGCCTGTTTGGTTTCGGCAATGATCCTGAGTGCCAAGCTTCCATTGGTTGGATTCTTGAACTTAGCATCAATCTCGATTTGAAGTCCCTCGAAATCCAGCTTTCGAAACTTCGGCAGTGGTTCCAGCTCTAATTTGGAGCCTGTGTTGGCTGCCCTCACCGCCCCGTATGTCACAACGAGAGCGGTGAGGGCGAGGCCGCCAAACAGTAGGTGTGTTGCCTTCATGGCCTTCTTGCTTAGGCTTGTTTGCCGAGAATGTGTGTCTCCAACCTGTTCACACGGTCAGCCAGTTTCTTCAATTCCTTTTCCTTCTCGTCGTGGTGGATTCGGCTTGTGGTGGCCTCTGTCGCAAGCTCCGTGTAGAGTTGGTTCATCCGCTCTACAAGCTGTACGAACTTGCTGTGCAGGTCTTTGAGAAAGTAGCCGACCATGCCCAGGAGGATGCCCACGAGTGCAAGGAGTAGGCTGTTGGCTGTGAGTAGTAATTCGCTGATAGTCATATTCTTATCGTCTTTAGTTCGTGCTGTATTGTCATCAAATCAAGGAAGGATTCTTGTGAAGTGTGAAAAAAAGGGAGAGTTTGGGAGTGATTTGGAGACTTTGGGAGAGTTCTCTAGTCCTAATAAAAAATGCCCCGAATGGGGCATTTTTTACGCAAAAAGACAGTCAAGGGCTAAACTTAAAACCTTATTCTTCGGAATCATAAGGACTTGCCAATTGGATTAGTACCTTGAATCGCCTACGTATTGCATCTCTTCTACCAATCGCATAGGCAACGGCCTTATCATTTTCTAGGTTTTCAAGGACACCAGAAACATCGTATGGCGAATGCTTGATTATCCGCTCAATGATTGGAGCCGCCAAATTAGAGAAGAATACTTCTCTATTTGCTCCCATCCCATAACCTCCAGGCTCACCAATATATATAAGCACCAGTCGTTTCAAGATTGGGTGTAACAAATCAGGAGGACAGAATGATAGCCCTCCTACCGCCTCAAGTTTCTTTGCTATTTGGCCTTCACCACCATAATTTCCCTTAGCTTCATCAATTTTATCTAAGATGGCTTGGAAAAAGTCCTTTGTCTTGGCAGTTTTGAAATATGGAAGTGACTTGCTTGCATAGCCTAGCTTTGCGATGGTAAAGTCAATTGGAGAGCGTCCCAAAGATTTTTCTAGTTCCTTGGCGATTTCCATCGTCACCACATCAAAAGTTTTCTTTGAAAGGAGCTTAAGGGCCTCAAAGCTATTTTCACGAACAATGTCAGGCACATTTTGATTCCTAGCAGTCGAAACTAGGTAAAGCATTATTTCCTTCTGACGCAAAGCAGGGGTTCGTTCATAGTCTTCAAGGTAATCAGAGGGAATGTGTACATTTCCTGATTGTTCTACCAGTTCCTTTATGTCAGTTACCTTCAAAAGAGAAGCTGGGTCTTTGGATAGAATGATCTCAATTGTCGCATTGAAGATATAAAGACAATCTTCTGGAGTTGCTTCATATTCATCATCCTCATGCTCCAAGTTACGACGAATCTCATAGCAAATTTTGATCCTTCTATATTCTGGTCTCGTGAGCAATCCAATTCGATAGGCAAGTTCGATTGTCTTCGATACGTTGTATTCCAGAATGTCTTCTTCCCTTTCTATGGATGGTAGCTTCCATTCTACTGCTGTGGCTTTTGCTATATCCACTCCCATTACAATTACCTTTTCCTTCAGGTCTTGAAATGCTGCATTCAATACCTTTTGGCAGGCACTGCTTGGATCAACCCTTAACAATTCCATCACCCGTCCGATAAGCCTACTTTGCTTCCATTTGGGCCTTATCTGTTCTAAAATGTTCATGACCTGTGCTCGACCTACCAATATGGAGGGTTCACCGTCATCTCGAATAATTAAATCTCTACTCATAATAAAAATAATGAACTCCAAATATGTTCATTTTTTAATTATGATTGCAATTCGATTGTGCCAACGGTCACAGTTTAATGACGAACTGCAAATATCTGATTTTGAATGGATTTTGGTAAAATATCGATGATCCCTCACGTTTAATGCTTCACTGATAAAAGGGCTGTTATTTCTACAATTTCATAACCTTCGAATTGGCAGTACTCTTCGAGCGTTAACGCCTTCTTTCCTGACTTAATCGCCTCGCGAATCGCTTTATGTCTTTTCCAAGCTGAGTTGTAGCAGTTGGTTCCCATCAAAACCATTAGTTGTTTAACTGAAAGGAAATCTTTACCTCTATTCATGGTAATACAATCAAAAGTGAGATTTTTAGGATGGTATCAATTCTTCGCAGGATGATAAGCGAGCAGTGCTCTTAGCGTCATTTCGTGGAAGGTGAAGCTATTATTGGCCTGCTTTGCAGATTTCAACAATCCAATACTTCTAAGTCTTCTCAGCCATTGCTCAGTCCACCCTCGTTCCGATAGCTCTAGATATTTGCTTTTGAGATATTGGTAATTCTTGTATCCTTCCATGACGTTTAGACTGCATCAATGCACTTGATGCAAGCAGAAATTCCTTTCTCAAAGTATGTTTCGATAGCCGTTCTTACGGCTTTTTCACCACAAGTCATATACTTTGCCTTCGATAAGGTCTTCGATTTCCGCGTAGGATAGTCCACACTCACTTGCAACTGTCTTGACAGTTGAAGGCGTGACTTCGGTTTTCTGGATTCGTAGCAATCGCCGTTCCAGCTCATATCCCGTGACAGAATTGGCATTTACAGTGCAAAGACCGTTTGCTTGCTTGAAGTAGTGCAAGGTGGAGTGGCTGTTGAGTAGGTTTTCCATTTTATGCGATCATTAAAACTTGATGTATTGCTTTAGGTGTTTGGGGTTTGAAAGGACAGCAAAGGAGGTGGGGCTTTTGTCCCAACGTCACAATGCCGCCTTGGATTGCTGCTTGCCGCGTACACATGACGCTATGCATCCAAGGCATTCGCTGCCCTTGCCTTAGTCTGCCTTCTAACCACGACAAGCCCGACCATGGCAACCATCAGTATTTCGAACATGACAAGCCCGACCACCGAAACAAGTAGTACTTTATGGTGGTAGGCACCCTCGAAGTTCTTGATACGTATTCCTGAAAAGTAGTCCAGCATACTCACAATACTCCCGAATCGTCAAATCCTTCTTCCCAGGCCGAATGGCCTCCCTTATCGCCTTGTGCCGCTTCTGCGCGGAGTTGTACCACTGCGTGCCCATGAGTTTCTGCAAATCCTTGATCGACAGGAACATCGGCCCTTGATTCATACGCGTCGCATTTGAGTTGAACAAGAAATCCTGAAATCAAAACCCAGACGGCTCAGCCGCCGTCCTCGCAGGTCTTGAGGTAGTCGATCAGCCTCACCAGCGAGTCCTCGTCAAGGAATAGCGTGTGCATCGGCTCCCTGATCTCTCCCTCGACCAGCCTGGCACGCCAGTGCATGACGAGCTGCTCCATCTCAAGGCCCAGCGGGCCTGATTCGGGATGCTTGGAAAGGAGGATTTGTGCGTGTACCAACTTTTTCTTGGGTGTCATAAATGGATTGATTTAGAGTGAATGGATGTATTGGAGGCAGGTGGCCACGCCGTATGTGTCGTAGGCGCTGATCGCGCCATTGAGGCCACCGATGCCAAGGGTGAGGATTCTTTGGGTCACGATCTCGATGAGGTCACCGGGGTTCATCAAGGCGGATGCGGCAACCTCCCTGTGATTGGCGTCGTCGATGGACTTCGCAAGGCGGTTTTGCAGTTTCCTGAGTGCCCCCGATGTTTGGGGCATGCCGGGCCGGGCCTTGTCGATCACGACCCCGTGCCGCTGCTTCCAGTTGTGGAGCGCGGATGCTGACTTGTTAATTTTCTTCATGTCAATTCGTCGAATTTGACCGGGGCGCGTAGCTCCCAGCCGTCGTTGTGGTTTTTACATTCCCTGATCAGCCAGTCGCGGCCCCATCGCTTGTCCCAGATCATCGCGTGGCGAAGCTTGTCGGCCCGTTTCGCCACCAGTTCCTCCAGCGCTTGCAGCGCGAGGTCGGGGCGGAACTTACCGTATTTGAAGTCGCGGCTGTAATAGATGCCCGTGAATCCGTTGTTGTACCAGATCACGCATTTGAACGATGCGGCCTCCTTGGCCTTGTAGTGTTGCCCTGGCATCTCAATTGTGGTTGGTGGTGGGGTCGAGCACTATCCAATCGAAGGCCGTGGCGAGGTGGGGGTATTTGTCCGTCACCTGCTTTCGCCTTGCCGCGTAGCTGTGGAGGCCGTTTTCCTGCAAATGCCTGCCAGTGCTGTGAAGCACTGCCGTCACCGACTTGGAGAGGAATTGGAAGCGTTCCTTTGCAATTTCCGCCCGCTTGTTCGTCATCCGCATGTTTTCCAGCCAAACCGCCGTCTTGTTGAATCCATGCGGGTTGTCCGGCGCGAAGTATTTGCCTGGCAGGGGGATGTAGCGGTCGGGCTTTTTCGAGACCCATTTTTCCGCAAGCCCGATCCTCGTCCAAAGCTGTCGGTAGGTTTCCTCGCCCTGATCCTGTTCCATTCCTGCGAATTGGGCATGGATGAACTCCTTGATCGCATCCAATTGGCTTTTGGCCATGAAATCGATGCCGCGATAGAGGGAGCCGACGATGACTGCGAGCAGACGGATGTAGTAATCCTCGAAAAAGGTCGAAACTGGGGCGGGGGCGGGCCTTTCGGCCACCGCGCCCCGCTTGCCAGAATCTTGAAACGGGGTCTCTTGATGCCAGCGGTTCCGCGCCCGGTGGGATTTCCCGCGCCCGGTGCCTTCCATTTCCCCCTCTCCATCTTGAAACGGGGGGTCGCCAGCTGAAAGCACGGCAATGGCGGCGGCACTGTCCGACTTGGAGGCGACGGTGGGCATTTTGAAGCCGTTGTCCACCGAATCCACAAACAGTTTATTTTCTTTTTTGAGGGTGCAAGCAACTGGTACTTGCCCCAAAGTCCTTGCGTCTGCCCAACCAAGTGATTGATTCCCAGACAAGAGGTGCAGGTCGCCGTCTGTGCCCAATTCCCGGCGCATCAGCAGCTCCGGGTGGATGGCTATGATCCCTTCGGCGAAGCGCAAAGTGAAGTTGTTGTGCCTGCCCCGATGCTCCTTTTGGGTCACGAGGCCGCTTGCCAGGAGCCGCTGCAACTGGTTGTGGATCGTCGCCTTGCAGAGGTTCATCGCCTTGCCCAGGGACACGCAGTTGGTGTGGTAGGGCGGC
>JANPHP010000428.1:0-6632 GCA_031424495.1 Bacteroidota bacterium
AGGAAAGTTGGGCAATGTGTAATTGATGTAATAGTAGATGGTGATGTTTTTCCAACCGGGGCTGTTCCATCTGACCATCCAATTATCGAATTCGAGCGGATAATTGACAAAACCGCATTCGCCTGTGGCCATTATCGCAGAGTGAATGGGGCCAGAGGCTGTGAAGTTTGCGCTGATAACTCCAAGTGCCATGCATCCCGAAGCAGGCCCCCAACTTGGAAAATAAATACAATTGACTTCTACATCGGTATTTACGCAGCCCATAGAGGGCATTTCCACACAGACCCAATTTGGGCATGCTGGAACTTGAGCAATTACTTTGACCGGAATAGTAAGCAAAAGGCCCAAAATCATCAAAGGCAAGATGCCAAAGGTTATGGCTTGAATTACAGCAAGGCTATTTCGAGTTGGAATGCTCATCAACCCAAGATAGCAAATTTTGACAATGCACACAATCAAGAGATTTCTATCACGCAACATGCAGGCATGAGATAACCATTCATGCAAGACCAACGAATAGGTGGAAAACTTCTTCTGGCCCACAACGGCCCCCACGTTTGTGGCTTTAGGATTGCTTAGGAACCAAAAATCTAAGGAAATCAAATGACACGAGAACAATTGCAACAGCTATGCACGGTGGACGATCTTTTGAGGGTGAAGGCGGAAATCTCCACGGAAATCGAGGCGCTCAGCAAAAGCCTCGTTCAGCTTCGCAATGACCTGGCTTCAGCCGGGGTTGTAAAGCCAAAAAGGACGTTCATGACGCCCAAGGAATTTGGAGGGAGGGTTGGTGTCTGTGAGCGGACGGTCATCAACTGGCTTATGGCAGGGGTATTGCGTGGTAGTCAACCAAACGGTGCACACACTGCTTGGATCATTCCGATCAGCGAGATTGAACGGCTTGAAAGGGAGGCACTAGATGAAGCCATTCCTGTAAGGCAATTCGTGAGGAGGCTGTAGGCTAACGTGGTTTTGGGGGGTAGGGCACTTGCCGCAAATGAATCGCTTGCGATGTCGCTATTGCTGGACGATTTTTGTCAAAAATCGAAAACGCCCTTTTCCCGGCTTTTCCTCACTTTTCCTAGCTTTTCTTGGCTTTTCCAAGCAGCCAAAAATGCATTTGCATCCTATGCAAACGGCGTCCACAAAATCGCACGCATCGATTTCATATTTCCAGGAAAAATCCACAAGACATTTCAACGTTTCCAAGAAATGTCCATATGATTTGCTTGCATTACCATTAAAGGCCCACACTACGTAGCGGAGGAACGTTTGCCTTGAGCCCATTTCCCACGATTATTCTCAAGATTTCAGCAGTTTTTGCCCAAAAAACCGTCCCGAATCCATTCGTATGAAATGTTTCCGAAATAGTACGCATTGTTTCGAAACAATGTTGAAATTTTGATGAAATAGTATCGAAATATTTCTGAATATTTTCACACCTTTGCCCATCGACCTTTGCCCAAAATCGGGCTAGTTTTGAACCAAACTCGATGAAAATGGTACACTTTCCCCAAGCAGACGATAAAATCCCGGCTATGAAATGGGCTGGAATCTCAGAAACGCATCTGGAAGCTTTGGAAACAAGACAAATGCGACGGGTCAAGGCGCTTGAGGAGATGCTTGCAGCTGAACGGCAGGAACTTGCCACTATTATTGCTGTTAGGTCGGGGACGGCCTCACACCAAGGAGCGCAGTTTGCAATCCAACCTGCGCCGCAGCACTATTCGACCGAGCTGACTTGGAAGGACAAAATCCTATTCGTCGTGAAAGCGGCAGGTAAGCCGATGCACGGCAAAGAGATAGGGCCAGCTTTGCGGCGCTTGCAGCCGCATGGCTTGAAATTCACCAACCTTGACAACACGGTTTCTGTGCATCTATCGAAGCTTGTGAGTGATGGGGCACTTGTGCGGATTAAGGTGAAGGGACGGTCGGGGTCGATGTACGGGTTGCCAGAAAACTAAAAGGGATGGTTTTCGGGATAATGCAATTCGGTGTTCTACGCACACCACCGCCTCACAGCCGCGCAAAACTCCCCAAAACTCGCATTCCCCTTTGCCGCTCGATCAAAATCGGGCATGGCCTGAACGATACCGAGATCATCTGTGAAGTCATTGTAGCGGCTGTTGTAATTCGTGATGCGCTCTTTGGGCTTGCTTGGCCCTGCGTCCTTGAATTTTTCAAGTTTGTGCGTGGTCTTGCCTTGGAAGTAAGCTGTAATGCCCCGACCATCTGCCACGATCCACGATTCCAGCATCTCGTCGATACAGCAAAAAACGATCTTCGCAAGGTCGATTCCCAAGGCTGCCAATTTCTCAACAAGTTCGCTTTGTGCCTCTGCACATTTCCCTGTGCCATCCCACTTGGGCATCCTATCCCAAATCAAGAATACAACATCACAACCAGTCTGTAAGAGTATTTGAGCGACTTCGGGGCCAAGCTCGACGAGGTTCTTCTTATTGGTCATCGTCTCAGGTTTTTCGACCTCCATGCCGGGGCAGAGCGTTTTGAGCACATGCGGGTAAATCTTCGCATCCGGCCCTTGTGCCGTGCATTCGAGGATCATTCCCGCCTTGATGGGTTTGGACATTTTCATTTGGTAAGTTTCCCCATTGTGTAGAGCTGTCCTGGGCTGAATTTCTCTTTCCAAACCTTGAGTTTGGCATCGTCGTCTGGGATGGAGAAATGGCAGCCTGTCGCGTCTTTTTCGCAGACCACGATGTTTTGCAACTCGCAGAGGTCAAGGAAATAGGGGCTATGGCTCGTCACGATCACCTGCATTCCCTTGCTATGGTACTCTTGTTGGATCAGGCTCAAAATGAGGCCAATGGTATGTGGATCAAGGCCGTTTTCGATTTCATCGATGAAAAGCACAGGCGGCTTTTTGGGTAGCACAAATTGGGAGAGAATGGCAAGTACACGCAACGTTCCGCCTGAAAGCAACCAACCTGGGAGCGGCTTTGCTTGCTCGGCACTTTCCAGCATGGCGAGTTCTACCTCGCGGTTGAAGCCCTGCGTGACGCTGGGCTGTACATCGCTCACGTAGGGAAGTACGAATTTCATCAGGTCGATGAGGCGGTCCAGGTGTTCTTGGCCTTGGGAGCGCAGCCAAAGGAGGTATTCGGCGATGTTGCGACCATCGGGGGAGAGGCGTGGGTCGCCTTTTGAAGATGCCTTGGGAACTGGCTTGCCCATGTCCAGCGGATTCAATTGCAAAAATTGCCACCGTTGAATCACCATCATCAATGAGGTCAATGGGGCCGGGGCGATAGTGTTGTAACGCAGCATTTGCGTGAATACCAATCGGTTTGCAGGGCCGTATTCCTCCTTAAAATTGGGAGCGTCGGGTTCATATTGGGTGACAGCCACCCGCACTCCATCGGTCTGCACGTGGGCTACATACCACATTTTCCCATCCACATCCAATTTCTCGAACTCTACAATCCATTCATCTTGCGCATTTTGGTTGAGATGAACTTCATGGCGAATGTTCAGAATTCTTGCACTCGCGAATTGCTGCGTCGTGAGTGTGATTCCTATGACAATGGGTTCAAAACGCTTCTGAAAACCTCGCGCTGTGATGACTGGCTCAGGCAATGGAGCTTGATAATTTCGCAGGGCGGCAATGCCGCCGATGTGTTGGGCAGCACCATCGAGGCCGAGTTCGATGCATTCTTGTAGGAATTGTAGGGCTTCGATGACTGTGCTTTTGCCTGAGCCGTTGTTGCCGATGAGGGCTGTGAACTGTTGTAGGGGGATTGAAGCCAACCTGTGGATGGCTTTGAAGTTTTGGATTTGAATTTTGGTGAGCATTGTTTTCTGTCAAACCTAGAGGATATGGTTGATTTCGATAGTTAGAGTCTCGAAGGGCGAGGTAATCTTCTCTTGCTTCTTCACGCCATTTGCGGCGAGGAAATTTAATCTACCACCCTCCACGAAAAGACCTTCCTTACCTACTTCGCATTCCAAGAATCGATCAACAAAAAAGCTCCCAACACCCGTCTCCTTTCGCCTGATACCGACCAGGTCATTGTCGAGAAAATCTACGCTTGAGATTGCTTTATAGCCAGCGGCTGAATACAACACTATGCAACTTCCTCCCGAACCCAAAGCTTCCATTTGCTGTGCTTGATTACGGATTCCAGAGCTTCGCGACCAGCCGCCCTTTTTCGCCTGAATCAACATTCCCTTCCTGAAAGCAACATTGTTCCCTTGGTCGGTGATTTCAATCTGAAAAATCAAGTCTGCCCCTCGATGTTTTTCATACGCTCCTTTGCCTCTCCCGCTAAATTTTTCGTATCGAGAATTCCATTTCCACCTATCGTTACCTGATCTCCATTCGGTTTCCTTCATTCTCAAATATCCGAAAAAATCTCCCGTAAGAGTATCCTCATCCGCTGCACCATCTGGCCAGCCAGTTTCGGCTTCACGGGACTTTTCAAGAAGGTGTTCACCTATTTCAGTAAACAAACCTTGCGGAATCAGTTCTTTGATAGTTGCCATATCTATTTCCTACTCATGTCGCTTTGCCCTAACTCCATTCTCACTTGCATAAAGTGAATAGAGTTTCACCGGAACGCCATCGTTTTGCAGTTTCCGAACAAAAAAATTAGCCTGGACTGAGTCGTGCGTGGCCATAAGAACTTGAAAATCCAAATCTACAATGTAGTCACGCAGCACATCGAATACGCCAGCGGCGTGCACAAGGTCGTGATGCTGGGTCGGATCATCAAGTAACAAACCTCTCCAGGGAGACCACTTTATTGCTTGGGCATTTGCAAGCAGCATCGAGAGTTGGATATCCGTGAGTTGAGCCTCACTGGCTACATGTTTCACATCGACCTTGTTTGACCCCAGTCCTATTTTTGATTCAAAGCGAGGCTTGCGGTAGTGGATGTCGCTTGTATATTCTGTGCGGAGGAATCTCGGATCAAGTACAATTCTACCTAAAATGGAGTTGCGAGCGGCTTTTGTACCCTCTGAAAAGAGGTCTGCGTCCCGAATATGCTTTGGTAGAAGGACACCGAATCGTTGTAGGGTTCCATTTCTAGTTCGAACAAAGTTGTGCTTTTCTTCAAGTCTCGACAAGTTGGATTCTAATTCAGATTCATAGGTCTCCTTTGTTTTGCTAGCAAGCACTTTATCGATTTCACGCATGACCCCGAGATAGTCTGAGGCAGCTTCAAGGCGCTTGAACTCATTGTCGAGCAAGTCGATCCGGCTTTGAGTCCCTGAAAGACTTACAACTTCGTCATTAACTATACCGATTGCGTCTTGTACAACAGCCTCTTCCGGTTCGCCTTCCAGGCCCCCATTTTTCCACCTTGCCCGATATTCCTCTAACGTCCCGTTATTCGCAGAGACTTCGGATTCTTTTCTGCCGATTTCAAGATTTTTCGACGAAACCTTGTCCTTTTCGATTTCGACTTGCTGAGTGAGATCGACGATTCTTGCTTCGATCCTACCTTGTTCATCTTGTTCATCCACAATTAGCTTGGAAATATCCGCAAGGCTAGGAGCATCCAAGAGCTGATTTTGAAGTTCTGACTGCAAGTTCGTGTTCTGTCTCAAAGAATTTTCAAGCTTGATTTTGGAGGCCTTGCCTGCTTCCTCTTTTTCTTGAAGCCGATCAACCGTGTCTTTAAGTTCTTCCATCCTAGCTTGGCTTGGAGGTGAAGGAGTCTTTAGCTTGAGTTCGGAAATCTGATCGGCTAGAAGTTGTGTAGCGCTTGTTTGACTTCCAATGTATTGCATTACTTCGTCAATTGATTTTGCACCAGAAGCCATGTTTTGAATTTCTGATGCGAGCAATCTCGTCCTTTGCTCTTGGTCAACTTCGAGTACCTTGAGCTGCTCTTGCAATACAGCTAGAGCCTTAGTTTTGCGAACCTCATCTTCAGAGTCCTCAGATTCCTTTTTCTTTTGCGTTTCCAATAGTTGTTGTAAAGCACCAAGCTGTGGGTTTGACCTCTTGATCGTTTCGAGAATACTGAGATGAAGTTGGCCGGGATCAAATCCTGTCCCACACAAGGGACAGTCATCCCTTTCTGGGGGATAATTACTGGCAATATCGCTGACAGCCTTTTGGACGATTCCATCTATCCTTGCCAAATCTGCTAGACTGACCTCTGTTTCATTTCTCGCCTTTTTTGCAGCTTGGACTTTCAGTTGAGCAGCATCTGAATCGATTTTCGCATCCGCAAGATTGGTGAGAAGAGCTGGCTTAGTCTCAGAAATTATTTTTTCCAAACCCTTTGCTTCCTCTTTCCATCTCGGCAGGTTCAAGTTTAAGTCGTCTAGTTCTTGCCTTTTTTGTTTGAGTTCCGTTTCTCGATTGATGATAGCTTGATGCTGCCTAAGTATCTCATTTTCCTTATCCCGAAGTTCACTGGCAGAACGGATTTCTTCTACCAATTCTGCAAGTGATTTATTCAAAGCGTCAATCTCAGCCACCTGGGAAGCCCCTAAAACTATAGCATCTTCCAGTTCTTGCCTTTTCTTTTGAGTTAGTTTGAAGGCACTAGATTTATCCTGCGACGTTTTCAGCGTTAATCTCTCATTTTCCGACTCCTTGAGCAGCCTATTCACTTCATTTTCCAGAATGCCTTTTTCCTCTACGAGCTTCGTCAATT
>JANPHP010000429.1:0-8490 GCA_031424495.1 Bacteroidota bacterium
TGCAGGGCAAGCTGCTGCGCCTCTACCCGTCCGACGGGTACCTGGATGTCAAATCCACCTGCCTCGGCGATGGTGCTATGCTCCAACTGTGCGAGGCGGGCCAGCGTAGTCACGATTGCCCGCACATTTTGCACATAAAAACGCATGTCCAGTGCGCCGACGGTATCGTTGACGGTGTGGTAGTTGGGGTTGCGGAAGTCAGCGCCATCGCTGAAAAAGATGGCAGGGATGCCTTTGTCCCAAAAAGGCGCATGGTCGCTGCGCCGCAGGTCCACCGTGAGCAAGCCGTTGCCCGGCGTCTCCAAGGTGATGATTTTCATGCCCGGCACATGTGCCGCAGCGGTGGATTTGAACACGGTGTCGAGCCAACTTGATGAAGTATTCACGATGCTCGTGAGGAAGTTGCCACGGAAAGAATCGGCCTGCACGCTGTTGTAGGCCGCTGGAAACAAGATGTTGAATCCGGCAGGCATCACTTGCGAGTTGGCGGCTTGGCTGAAGTAGCCCACGCAATCCATATTGATCAGGCCTTTGGGTTGCTCCCATTGGGGAATGCCATTGATGGCATACTGCGAACTGCCGATGAGTCCCGCCTCCTCCAAGTCAAAATAGAAAAAGCGCAAGGATTCCTTGGTCTGAAAAGCGGACAGTACCCTCACCGCCTCGCTCACGCAGGCGACGGCCGTAGCGTTGTCATCACCACCTGGCGCATTGTACACCGTATCAAAATGCCCGGAAATCTGCCAGCAGGCGGTATCGTTGCGGGTACCTGAGCGCCTGCCGATCACATTTTCACAGACATAGTTGCCAAAGGCGGAGCCGTGGCGGTAGGGGTGAAGGGCATATTGGTTCATGAATGCCTCCAGGCTGTCTTTGGTGGCATTGAGCTGCGCGAGGTTGCCTGTGCGATGGCGCACGCCTTGGAGCGCGAGCAGCTGTGTATGCAGGCGCGTGCTGTCGACCATGTCGGTGACCGTTTGCAGATCGACGGCCTGACGGTCGTCGGCCACAAGGCGCACGCGGTAGGTCGCAAGGCCGGCACCATAAGCCGACAGTGTCGCAGGCCGGTAGTGCCAATACAAAGTTTTGGCAGTGCCTTGCGTCACGGGATAGCCGTGGTCGCCCGAAAGCGAGTCGATGGCCACACGCCAAGTGCGGCCGGAATCGGCAGAAACTTGGATCCACAATTCTAGCGAGTCGCCATCGGCGTCGCCCAGGTCATATTGCACTGCGATCACATGGTTGGCAGTGTCGGCCGTGAGCACAAGGTTGTTGATGACGGGAAGTGCATTTTGCGCGAACAAGTTCCCTCCGCAGATCAGTATTCCTGCGAGTAGGAGTGATTTTAGCAGTCTTTTCATGCTTGAATTTAGGAAAAAAGAGATGAAATCAATTATCTGCCCATTTCCAAGGCGCAAAAAACTTTGCCAAATCTGAATTCTTCTTAACTTCGCCCCGGAGGTTTGGCAGAGCGGTCGAATGCGGCGGTCTTGAAAACCGTTGTGGGGCAACTCACCGGGGGTTCGAATCCCTCAGCCTCCGCTCAAAAGCGATGCAGTCGAGAGACGCATCGCTTTTTTCTTGCCCTGATCGCTAGCGAATTTGCAAGGTGCGTCGACGAGTCGTTTGCTACTGCCGCATTCCACAAAACTGCAATTGCAACTGAAAAGCGCTAGATTCGCTATCAGCATGGAAGCTCCTGAAACCACCATCCAAGGTCCTTCATCCAAAGAGATGCTCGGCTACCTCATTGCCATTGCTTGCGGCATCTTTGCAGCCATCCAACTCGTTATTTTCTTGTTTTTCAGGTGGTACCGCGTAGATTTTACCAACATTTTTGGTGGACGGGGATACAATTGGACGCTCAATCCATGGATTTTCTTGTTGGCTGTTGGCATCGTTTTCATGGCATCGGCTTGGTGGCGTGTCTGCCGCAAGATTGGCACAGCTACACAAAAGTGGCTGCTCGCCGTTTGCTTGGGCGTATCGATAAGCATCGTGGTGATCGGCTTGTGCTTGAGCCCGCCTGCGTCCTACATTCCGGAGCACGAACCATTGTTGCCCACCGTGGATCCCCTTTTGCGGAATCATCCACTGTTTCGTACGCATTAAATGTAGCAGGTCAGCAAGACTGTGTGCTTCCAATCCTGTCGATGGGTTACCGCTCAGAGTACAAAAAACTCCAGACTGTTAGATAATTACAAATCTGAACAGAATCTTTCATGCCATTTTGCATGCTGGAATCAGCCTTATCCTTCCAAATGCTCAAACACATGAATCGGCACAATCGCTAGGAATTGATTGGTATGTTGGCATAAATGGTGTTTGGAATATCATTTTAGTGCCCAATTCGTTTCGGAATTGTTACAATGCGCATTTGGAAATGTGGCTCTGAAACCCAATAATTCAGGATATGAGGATTGGGCAGAATCGTGATTCCTTATAATTTTCTAACATGTTAGTTCGGTAAAAGCATCAATCAACAGGGTATTAGCCCGAACGCTCGTTCGGGCTATTTTTTTTCTACCCTTGACCGCTTTTCATCGGGTAAGTATCCCTCTCGGCGGCGTTCGATCTCACCATCGCTTTCATCAGGCTCGCCCACCATATGGCTACTCGCAGCAAGGATCGCCGCATTCAGCTCAAAACCGATCAGCAACACGATAGAAATCCAATAAAACCACACCATGAGTACCATGATCGCGCTCAGGCTGCCGTAGATCTTGTTGTAGTTGGTAAACTGTGCAAAAAATATCCTGAAGCCGGTGACGGCAATCAAGATCAATACGCTCCCTACGATCGCGCCCGGCGAAAAAAAACGTCCCCGCTTGCGGGTATTCGGCCCTAGCCAATACAAAAAAGAGACGGCAAGCAACAAGGCGATAAAGATGAGGAGCCAGAATCCAGCACGGATGAAAAAGCTCTCCCAGCTGCCGCCGCTAATGATGCCTTGCTTTTCAAAGTAATTCACAGAAACCTCCTGAAGCACCATCAAGGCGATTGTACCCATGAAAATCACCAGCATGCCAAGCAGCAAAATCAAGGCTACAAAATTGAATACCAAAACATTGCGCCGCGCGAAATGGTGGCTGTCTTTGCTGAATGCGCTCATCATCACCTTGATGCCGCTCATGCTGCTGAATAGCAGCAAAATAATGTTGATCGAGATCAGACCCGCTGATGGTTTGGAAAAAAATTCGC
The DNA here is from genome assembly GCA_031424495.1 of Bacteroidota bacterium. Lineage (GTDB taxonomy): Bacteria > Bacteroidota > Bacteroidia > J057 > JADKCL01 > JADKCL01. The sequence goes on from JANPHP010000429.1 coordinate 3,202, forward strand.
CGAGGATGGTGTCGATGAAACCAAGGCTGTCGCCGGGAACCACGGCCATCAAAAGTCCCTTGACCTGCCCTTGCAGGTTGGGCACGGGGATCTTCGGCACGACCGTGAAGATGAGGATCAAGCCAGGAAATACGCCAAAAAAGAAGCGGTAGGCCATGGCCATCGCATTGAGTGTGAACCGCTGATGGGTGGCACCTTTGAAAAAAAATACGAGGATGTCTGCGAGACCTGCACCGCCCAAAAAGGAAGGTCTCACGCGGTTGAGTCGCCTGCGCAGGAGCTCCCAGCGAGAAAGCAGCAGGGCCTTGAGTTGCTGTATGCGCTCCTTGAAGGTCATCGATTTGGAAACTTATCCCCTCGTCGATGGGCGTCGCCATGCCATGCCATGCAAAACCCGATGAACGGCAGGCGCAGCTTCATTTGTACACCTTCTGTTTGTTGAGCGCTGCTTGGTACTCGCGGGCGTATTGCATATGCTGCGAGAGGGTTTTTGCAAAATTGTGGTGACCCGAGAAGTCGGCCTTGGCACACATGAAAATGTAGTCGTGCTTTGCGGGGTTCAACACAGCCTCGATGGCGCTGAGTTCGGGATTGTTGATGGGCCCAGGCGGCAGTCCCGCATACATGTAGGTGTTGTAGGGGCTGTCTATGAGCTTGTGCTCGTTGAGCACGCGCCTGATCGTGAAGTCGTTGGCAGCATAGATGAGGGTCGGGTCGGCTTGCAGGGGAATGTTGTTGTGCAAGCGATTGAGGTAAAGGCCCGCGACCGTGGGTCGCTCATCGGCCATGTAAGTCTCGGCTTGCACAATCGAGGCCAAGGTCATGACCTCGTGAATGCTCAGTCCTTGTCCCTCGGCCTTCGCCTTGCGCTCCGCTGTCCAGAATTCATCATAATTGGTTTTCAGCTTCGCAAACAGATCATTCTCCGAGAGCGTCCAATACACAAAATAGGTATTGGGAATGAGCAAGTTGCGTACGGTCTTGCGATTCACGCCGAAGCCTTCGAGAAAGGACTGGTCACGCATCTTGGCCGAAATGCTAGCGGAATCCAGATCTACTTGGTCAGCGATTTCGCCAGCAACTTCGTCGATCGTGCGGTGGCTTCCCAGCCGCAGTTTCATTTGGTCTTGGGCGCCGGCACGCAGCTTCTCCACCAGTTTCCAGTTGTTCATGCCGCGCTTGATCTCGTAGCGCCCTGGCTTCACGCGCAGGTCGTAACGCCTGATTCTGGCGACTTGCTTGAAGCTCGATACGTCCCGCAAGACATGATCGGCCTCCAGCCGAGCGACGACGTAATCAAAGTCGCTGCCGCGTGGGATCTTGAGCGAATAACCCTCCTTGAGCCCAGCGTCAATATTGTCACGAAATCCCTGCCAATACACATACAACGCTCCAGCACCGCCCAGCAGCAATACCACAAGCAAGCTGTATTTGAGAAACTTCCACATGGATCGGCCGGGTGATCAGACCCTAAAGGTCGTGTCGATATTGGCTGCCCAAGCGAGCATGCCGCCGGTGAGGTTGCGCACATTGCTGTAGCCTTGCTGACGCAGGTAGGCCGCGATATTGCCGCTGCGGCCACCGCTGCGGCAGCAGATCACGAGCTCCTGATCCTTGTGGGAGGCGAGGTCGCCGAGGCGGCCAGGCACTTCGCCCATCGGGATGTTTTCGGCCGAGATGTGGTCGGTTTCGTATTCGTGGATTTCGCGCACGTCGACGATGCGTGGCGCAGTACCTGCTTTCAGGCGCTCATTCAGCTCTTGGACGGTGATATCACTCATGGGAATTGGTAATGGACAATTGATAATGGACAATGGACAATCCTTGTTCAGCTTGGCTGATGGGGGTAGTCCAAAGTTGGCAAATTAAACGTTGAATCGGAAGTGCATGATGTCACCATCTTGCACGACATATTCTTTACCCTCGACCGACATCTTGCCAGCCTCTTTTACAGCTGCTTCTGAGCGGTAGTGCAGGTAATCGGCATACTTGATGACCTCGGCGCGGATGAAGCCTTTCTCGAAATCGGTGTGGATCACGCCTGCGGCTTGAGGGGCCTTCATGCCCTTGTGGATGGTCCATGCACGCACTTCTTTCACACCGGCGGTGAAGTAGGTCTGCAGGTCCAGCATGTGGTAAGCCTTGCGAATGAGCACATTCAAGCCGGGTTCGCTCAGGCCTGCGTCTTCCAAAAACGCTTTGCGCTCGTCGAGGTCGTCAAACATGCCGAGTTCCTCTTCAAATGCTGCACAAATGGTCATGACCTCGGCGCCTTCCTTAGCGGCGACAGCGCGCACTTGCTCCACAAACGCATTGCCCGATACCATGGCGGCCTCGTCGACGTTGCAGCAATAAAGTACAGGCTTTTTGGTGATGAGCCCCAGGTCATCCACCACCTCCCAGTCCTCGGCCGGAATGTCGAGTGTGCGTGCATTCAGGCCCTGTTGGACGTGTGCGGTGATCGCTTTCACGACCTCGACCTGCTTCAAAGCCTCCTTGTTGCCGCCTTTGGTGAGCTTTTGCACCTTCTCCAATTTCTTTTCGAGTAGGTCCAAGTCCTTGAGTTGCAACTCTAGGTCGATGATTTCCTTGTCGCGGATCGGGTTTACGCTGCCCTCGACGTGGATGATGTTGTCATTGTCGAAGCAGCGCAAGACGTGAATGATGGCTTCGCACTCGCGGATCGTGCCGAGAAACTGATTGCCGAGGCCTTCGCCGCGGCTAGCGCCTTTCACCAAGCCGGCGATGTCCACGATTTTGACCACGGCGGGTTGCACAGCCTTGGGTTGCACGATCTCGATCAGCTTGTCGAGGCGTGGGTCGGGCACCGACACCATGCCGATATTGGGCTCGATGGTGCAAAAGGGGAAGTTTGCTGCCTCTGCCTTGGCAGAGGAAAGCGAGTTGAAGAGGGTGGATTTACCGACGTTGGGGAGGCCGACAATACCGCATTTGAAGCCCATGGATGCGTTTTTAGCGTTTCTAGGTGTATGAAAGAATAGGGGATGACCATGATGGCAAGCCCAAACAGGGTGCAAAAATAGCAAAAATGTGCAGGCTTTGGCGGCACTGCACATTTTCAATATCATCTAGGATGCTTTTCAGTCGTCCCAGCGCGTGTTCACATCATCGTTGCGAACGTTGTTGCCGTAGGGAGCGCGTGGCTCTGCTGCGATGCGGGGCACGTTTTCCTCGTCCTCATCGTCATAATAGGGCTCGCGGTCAAACTCATCATAATTATAATCGGGCATGAGATTGGTCTTGACGTGGTCAATCGTCTCGTTGAGGCAGCCCATGAACTTGTTGAAATCCTCCTTGTACAAGAAGATTTTGTGCTTGTCATACCCCTCGCCCGACAACCGTCTTTTGCTTTCTGTGATGGTGATGTAGTAGTCGCTAGACCGAGTCTCCTTCACGTCAAAAAAGTAGGTGCGCTTGCCTGCGCGAATCTTTGTAGAGTAAACCTCCGCTCTGTTGCTGTTCGAATTATCCACTACTCTGCCTTAGTTTAATGTATCTCTTAAACAAATATAAAGTTTCTTTCTAGGAAGACAATAATAAAATCCAATGAAAGCTATAATCTAAAACATTTTAGATTGCCTACTAGTTACGCTGTGTCTAGGTCGAGATTCGACCAAATGATTCCGACCTTTGTTTTCTGCAATTTTGAAGCGATTTATCCGATAAAAGATGATTTATACCGAGATTACTCCCAACCCGGCGACCCTGAAATTTGTCACGCAAAAAATTTTGATGGCCAAGGGGAGTGCCGATTTTCCAAGCCTAGAGGCCGCACAGCAGTCTGCTTTGGCAAAGCCGGTCTTTGAATTGGCCTTTGTGACTTCGGTTTTCATCAGCGCAAATTATGTGACGGTGACCAAGTCGAGCGATGCTGCATGGGAATCGGCCATACCCCCAATCAAAAAAGCGATCGCAGCCTTTTTGGAGTCGGGACAGCCTGTGATGGCGGGCTTGGATGATGCAGCCGAAGTCGAAGACGGCGACGAAGATGAGACGGTAAAGCGCATCAAACAATTGCTCGACGACAACATTCGCCCTGCTGTAGCGATGGACGGCGGCGACGTGATTTTTGACAGTTATACAGATGGTATCGTGCGTCTCAAGATGCAAGGCGCCTGTTCCGGCTGTCCATCATCCGCGATGACCCTCAAAATGGGCATCGAGGGCCTACTCACCCGCATGGTGCCGGGCGTACTATCTGTCGAATCGGTCTGATCCGCAAAGACTTGGTTCGCTAAAACGCGTAATGCCATTGCAGGATTGCAATGGCATTACGCGTTTTAGCCACATGCTCAATTCCGTATTCCTCATCCTCCATCCCTATTCCAAGGCTTTATTCGCCATCCCCCAACCAATAACCTCCAGAAGCACGATTCACTTCGCCCAGCAACTTCGGGACCTTGGCTTGCAATTCATTCAGCTTCAGCTCTGCCTCGATGAGTTTTTGCTCGCGGCTATTGATCAAGAATATCGAACTCTCGCCCAGCTGAAATCGCTCCATCTCCGCTGAGACAAGCCGCAGGTAATTGGCGACCATTTGCCGATAGAGCACGACCTGTGAGGCAGTGGCTGTCATTTGCTGATTGAGGGCCGCAATCTTGTTTTTGATTTCGACCAGTTTGCGATCCTGTTGCAATTGCACCTCTTGGATAGCCATGCGGGTGAGCGCGAGGTACCCTCGCTGCTTGCGCAGGAATAAGGGAAAGCTGAATTTCACGCCCCATTTGAGGTTGGATGTCGGCGAGAGTGCGCCGATCAGCGCGCTACCAGCGGGCGCAGCGGTGAGCGCTTGATACTTCAGGGCGATCTCGGGCTTGAGTTGCTCGCGCCGCCAACGCTCCTCGATGGCCAGCTGATCTTCCTGGTACTGGTAATACATGAGGTCGGGATGGGCCTGCAAGAGGCTGTCGAGCACGCCATCTGGCAGCACAGGCAGGGCATAGCCATCCGAGTTTTGGATGGACTGTGGTTTCAAGTTCACAGAAAACTCGACCGGCCGGCCCTCTGGATCCCACAAGTAATTGTTGAGCGACCTGCTGGCTTTGGTGAGTTCCACATAGGCCTCATTGAGATTCAGTTCGCGATTTTGCACCTGCAAATAAGCCTCCAATGTATCGATTGCCGGATTTTCGCCGCGCTCAAAGCTGCCTCTCACGGCTTCAAAACGCACCTGCGCCAGGTTTAATGCATCGATATAGGTTGCGTTGTTGGCGTAGGCCAGCCACCAATTCCAGTACACGGCAGTAGCCTCTTGGATGAGGTCGAGCA
>JANPHP010000430.1:0-10299 GCA_031424495.1 Bacteroidota bacterium
GATCTGCACGGCGAGCTCTCGCGTAGGGCAGAGGATGAGGCATTTGATATGACCACCCGGTACATCATCGAGAATGTCGATGACCGGAATCAAGAAGGCGGCAGTCTTGCCAGTGCCGGTTTGTGCGCAAGCGATCAAGTCGCGGCCGTCGAGAATGATGGGGATGGCCTGCTCCTGTACGGGTGTGGCATTTTCAAATCCCATATCACGCAAGCCCATCAGGACTTCCTCGTGTAGGCCAAAATCTGTGAATTTCAAGGCTTTACAATCAAATTAGGGCGAGGGCGACACGAAACCTCAGCAGAGGCAGCCATCCACACGCCATGAATTCACGAAATTAGTCCCAAATCATGAAGGAAAGAAGCGACAGCCGATGGAATTGTCAACAGTTGGAGGGGATTTGCCTGAAAAAAAGGAGACTATGAAAGGATATCACGAACCATCGGGCTAGGCGGTCGCTTTGAACAGCAAGCCAATTACACTTGCCAAGCCTGGAATCCGCTCCGAAAAATTGTGCGCTGAAGCGTTAGTTTGATCAAAAGGGTACCTTTTGGGCAACAATATTCAAAAGATGAGCCCAATCGCACCGCCTGCAAAACTCCAAAAAATAATGGCTGCGGATTGGTACAAAAACACTCGGCGGCGGTCCTTGTAAATGCTGTAAGAAATAATTGTCCCGATCGGTACCGACAAAAACCAAGGGGTGAGAAATGCAATGCCTGCCAAGCCAAAGTTGCGTTTGATCTTTACAATGAAGCGGTTGCGTCTGGTGAAGATCTTTTTGTCCTTTTTGGGAGGAAACCATTTGCGCAGTGTGCTTGCAAATGTGGATGCCATGAGCAGAAAAAATCCCACACCGATCATTCCCCCAATTGAAGTGCAAAGGACTACCCAGAAATAGTCACCACCAAAAAGCCCGATGGCGAGGGGAACGCCCCCCATCGTGTGCTTGACCGAACTGAGCGCAACCACAGACAGAATTTTTACAGCCGTGGCATTCATTCAACAAACATCTTCATGGAACCAACCAGATTTCGGAGCTAAAATTACCCAAAGACAACACATTCGCAAACGCGATGTTTTGCAAGCGCGGTGACAAGGTTTTTGTCGCGCAGTGGGAGCGTGGAGATGGCAAAAACCAAAGATTGCTTGAGGAACCGAAAAATATCGGCAAATGTGTACCTTTGCGGCCTTATGCCATTTATCATCACCAAAAAATTTGACTTTGAGGCCGCTCACTTCATCCCGGTCTTTGAAGATGGGCACAAATGCCGCCGCATGCACGGTCACAGCTTCAAAGTGGAAGTGAAAATCAAAGGTGAAATTCAGCCCCAAATGGGCATCCTCATCGATTTTGCCGATGTAAAGGCGGTTGTGAAGCCCTTTATCGAATATTTGGACCACGATTGCCTCAATGACATCGCCGAGCGCGACGATATCGACTTGTTGCGCAATCCGACCTCGGAAAATATCTGCATTTGGCTCTATCAGGTGATCAAACCCAAGTTGCCGATGCTCCACAGCGTGACGGTACACGAGACTTGCACGAGTGCTTGCGAGTATTTTGCCGACTAAATCGCGGGGGCGGTCTTCTTTTTGATCAGCTTTTCATAGAGGTAGCCAAACCAAAACTTGAGGCCAAAGCTATAGGTCGGGGAATTGAAATTCTCTCGGATCAGATTGCCACCCGCCAAGATCTGTCGGTACCCGACGCCGCCACCCAAGCCGATGAAAGGAAGTATCTTGTAGCTCGCAAGCAAGGTCGCTTCGGTCAGCAAGACCGTCTTGGGTTCCTCTGGCAAGTTGTCAAAGCCGATATCGCCGAGGCCCAAGTGCACCGGCAGGCTACATTCCCAGCGCTTGGTGCTCAAGATCACATATTCAAAATAGGCACTGATGTAGGTAAACCGGAGTCGGGCATTGCTGATGGTATCGATTTGGCCGGGGATGGTGAATGGGAGGAATGTGCGCCTGAATTCGGAGGCAAGGAAATAAATGCCGAATCCTAAGCGTGCCCTTCGCTCAAAGTCGAGACTCACCCGCACGCCGAGCATCTTCACATCACGGCTGCTGATGAAGCTGCGCCTGGAGTCGATCCCCAGCGAGAGTTTGGGCTGCTGTTGCAAGGCTGGACCCAACTTGCGCAGGTCATTGAAAGCTTGGCCTTGCAGTTGCAAGGCCGACATCCAAACCAAAATGATCAATGCCAGCCGATATCTCATGGTGCCGCAAAGGTAGTCAATTTGCGTAGATCATCGAAAAAGGAATGATGGATCGGCTCCCTTGCAGGCGCTCAGATTTGCCTGCTGCCATCAAAAAATGAGTCGATTGATTGAATGTTGATATTTGGATAGTGAAAAGCCGAGGCCAAACCCTAATTTTACGGCACGTGAAATCCATTACCATTGCCGTCGACGGTTGCTCAGCAACCGGAAAATCCACTACCGCCAAAGCAGTCGCTGCGCGGCTTGGGTATGTCTTCATTGACTCAGGCGCCATGTACCGCGCCGTCGCCCTGTATTGTTTGGAGCATGATATTCGCATCGCTGCCGACAATCCTGCATTGGATGCGGCCCTTGACGAAATGGTCATCGAATTTAGGCTCAACCCAGAGACTGGACGACGCGACATGTACCTCAATGGTGAAAATGTAGAGCAGGAAATCCGTTCGTTGCGTGTTTCAGATGTCGTGAGCGAGATCGCGGCCATCAGTAGCATTCGCCGCAAGCTCGTCGCGATGCAACGCGAAATGGGGCAAAACGGGGGCGTCGTCATGGACGGTCGCGATATCGGAACGGTCGTATTCCCCAAAGCCGAACTCAAAATCTATCTCACGGCATCGATGGAAGTGCGCGTGACGAGGCGCATGAATGAGCTCACACGCAAGGGCAAGCCCGCAACAGCAGATGCGGTACGCGACAACATCATGCACCGCGATCACATCGACAGCACGCGCGACGACAGCCCACTTCGCAAGGCTGATGATGCATTTGAAATCGACACGACCCACCATAGCATAGACTCGCAAACAGCTATCGTGGTCGCAATGGCTCATGAGCGCATGCACCTGGGCGAAACCCAGTCCTGAAAGCCGCTATTGCAAAGCCCATTTTCGTTCCAAATCCTGCAGGACGCCTTCGATCGGCAATGCCTGCGGGTAAAACGCAAGTATTTTTTGCATGACGGCATCCACCATCGCGTCGGGGCAGCTCGCTCCGCTCGTCAGGATGATCGTCACCACGGGTTTTTGCGGCAAGAAACCCACCGTGTGCAAATGCAACTGATGGTGGTAATCAAAATGGTCGATGGTCTGATCGGAACCGATCGTATCGGCTGAGGAAATGAAAAATGAAGGGTATTTTTCCTCGCAGAGCTCGACAATATGTGAGGTATTGGAGCTGTTGTAGCCCCCCACGATCACCGCGATGTCTGCCTCCATCTCTAGCAGGCCATAGGTCGCGCGCTGATTGTCGTTGGTGGCATAACACAATGTGTCACGGGTATCTGCAAAATGTAGTTGCACATCAGCCTCGCCGTGCTGCGCGATCATGGCTTGCCGTAGCAAGTCCGCAATCGCTTGCGTCTCCGTTGCCAGCATTGTAGTTTGGTTCACCACCCCAATCCGGTTCAAGTCGCGGGTAGGATCAAATCCGGCGGTGGATTTGTCGCCAAAAAACACCTGAAAATCGGAAGCAGGGCGTTTGCCGGTGATGATATCGGCCAAGCGTTGGGTGTCTTCCAGGTCACGCACGATGACTGTAGGGGCATTTTGCTGGCTGTGGCTGAATGTAGCGCGGGTCTCCTCGTGCTTGTGCTTGCCATGCACGACGATGGTGTGTAGCTCTTGCCCCAAGCCCTCTGCGCGTTTCCACACCTTCTGCACAAAGGGGCAGGTGGTGTCATAAGTGGCAATGTGGATGCCGAGTGCGTGTAGCCGCTGCTCGATTTCCAAGGTGGTGCCAAATGCAGGCACGATCACGATGTCTGCGGGCGTGAGTGTATCCCACTCAACAAGCTGCTTGCCAGCGGTATCCATGATGAACTGCACGCCCCGTGAAAGCAAGTCGCGGTTCACATCTGGGTTGTGGATCATCTCACTGAGTAGGAAAATGCGTTTGCCGGGGTTTTCCGAGATAGCCTTGTAGGCGATCTCGATGGCATTTTCTACGCCATAGCAAAATCCAAAATGTCTGGCAATCAGAAACTTGACAGGCCCAAAGTCGAGCACAGTAGGCGTGAAGTCCTTTTTGCGGGGGTCGGCATCTTTGCGCAGGTTTTTGACCCGGCTGATGATCGGGCTTTGGTAGAATGTCGGGATGTCAAATTTTTTCATCGGTGATGCTACAAGGCTTTTGAACCCAGTCGGTGGTTCAATTGTTGCAAAAATAGGAAAAACTCTGGGTGGCCGACCTGCAAACACTGAATTCGGTTCAGGGAAATGATTTGAATCAAGGATGTCACGGAGGCCCCTTTTTGAGAGGCTTGAAGGCTGCACAGGTGGATTTCTTGTGAAAAATCATGCGGTCGATTGTGGAATCTTGCCGAACTTTGCACCGATGACAAAAACCCCGGTCAATTGGGGATCATTGTCTGTTTTGTTCATCCCGATCACAGTCATGCATAAAAAATCCATCCTCTTACTGCTGGTTTCCAGTATCGTCATGCTCGGTTTTTCGAGCCTTTACCTTAACTTCCCCCTCAAATTCATGAATGCAAACGACACCGAGCCCGTGATGTTTGACCTTAAACCTGGCGATTCCTATACGGCGGATTGGGCTGTTGTCGATTCGCTAGAGGGTCAGGGCCTTCCAGAAAGCGCCCTCAAGCGCGTCGATCAGATCTATGCCAAGGCGCAAAAGGATCAAAATCAGGCCCAACTCATGAAGTGCCTGATTTACACGATGAAATACACCTATTCTGTGCAGGAGGACGCCTTGGTGAAAAACGTCGAGCGCCTAAGCAAGGAGGTGGATTCTGTGCCATTCCCACTCAAGCCGCTCATGCACAGCATTCTTGCAGAGCATTACGCGGCCTATTTCCAGCAAAATTCCTGGCGGTTTTACAACCGCTCAGAAACCGAGCAAGTGGATGAAAAAGACATTCGTACTTGGGACCGCAAGAAATTGATTCGTGCTGCAGCACATCATTATGACTTGTCGCTGCAAACTCCCGACTCACTGCGCCGGGTGAAACTGGAATATTTTGACGATATCCTGAGCAAACAAATCAAGTCCCGCAACTACCGCAATTCGCTCTATGACTTGTTGGCTTGGCGTGCATTTGATTTCTACCGCAACGACGAAATCAGCCTTGATCAGCCGGCTTACAAATTCCAAATCGAGGGCGATGCATTTTTTAAGGAGGATGCAGCATTTGCAGCAGCCAAATTTGAGAGCAAAGACTCCAGCAGCCTTTTGTTGTCGGCAGTTCACCTGTTGCAGGAACTTACACGTCAGCATTTGAATGATGTGGACCCATCTGCCTTGGTTTTCATCGCGCGGGACCGTCTCAGTTTCGGCAAGGAAAAAGCGATTTATGATCTCAAAGACAGCATGTACCTCAAGGCTTTGGAGCGCCTGGAGCAAATACACCGCAAGCACGAGGTGAGCACATTCCTGCTCATAGATATTGCAAATGCGCATGCTGCCAAGGCAAATCAATACAACGGCACGGTCTCACAAGACCACAAGACCGAAAAAGCGATTGCCCTCGACTACTGCGAGCAAGCCATCAATCGCTTTCCCAAGGCCGATGGTACGGTTCTTTGCTCTGACTTGAAGTTGGATATCCTCTCCAAAAACATGAACCTCACGCTAGAGGAGGTGAATCTGCCCAATAAGCCCTACCTCGGTCTGCTTGAGTACAAAAACGTCGAGAAAGTGTATCTCAGGGCCATCCGCGCCACAAAAGAGATCAAGGACTATATTCAGGACTATGACAATGCAGGACGGTATGCGCGCCTCACCAAGGAGCCAACCGTGAAGGCATGGGAATATGCCTTGCCCGCCGACAAGGATTACAATACCCACCGTGCCGAGGTGCCGATGCCTGAATTGCCTGTCGGCGAATACATCATTTTGGTGGCGAGTCATCCAGCGTTTAAGCTCGAAGGCGAAGGCTTGAGCATGGGCGTAACCCACATTTCGCGGATTGCACACGTGGACCGCAACATGACTGGGGGCAGCATAGAGTTTGTGGTCTTTGACCGCGAGACGGGCGCACCCATGCCCGGTGTGGAGGCGCAAGCCATGGAGCGTTACTACGATTACGACAAGCGCAAATACCTCACCAAGGCTGGCCCGAAATACCTCACCGATAAGAATGGCTTCTTCACGATTGACGGCGCTATCGATCAATACAAGGACTATGCAATCGATTTCAAAGCCAAGGACGATTTCCTGAGCACCGACGATCGTTGGTATTTGAGCCACTACCGCGAGACGCCTGCTCAGCGCCAGAAACGCACCTTTTTCTTTACCGATCGCGGCATCTACCGTCCAGGACAGACGGTGTATTTCAAAGGTATCATGGTCGATACAGATGGGAAAACATCCAGCATCGTCACCAATGCCAGCACGACCGTCGACTTTTACGACGCCAACTACCAGAAGATCAGTTCGCTGGAGCTCAAAACGAATGAATTTGGCTCGTTTCAAGGCACTTTCACTGCACCGCAAGGCCAACTCAACGGCCAAATGCATATCCAAAACAGCAGTGGCAATTCCTATTTCTCAGTCGAGGACTACAAGCGGCCCAAGTTTGAGGTGACATTTGAACCCGTAAAGGGCAGCTACAGGCTAGGGGAGAAGGTTAAGGTCAAAGGCAAGGCTGTCTCCTATGCCGGCTCCAATATCGACGGCGCCGAAGTCAAATACCGCGTGATCCGCACAGCTAGCTTTCCATGGTGGAGCTACTGGTGCTGGGGACGCATCATGCCGATCGTCTCGCCATTGGAAGTCACCTATGGTGTAGGCAGCACCAATGAATTGGGCGATTTCGAGATTGAGTTTGAGGCGATTCCCGACCGCTCGCTGTCGGCCGACCTCAAGCCACAATTTTCCTATCAGGTCATGGCCGACGTCGTGGACATCACCGGCGAAACCCATAGCAATAGTACCTATGTGAATGTAGGCTACTTGGCGATGTCGGCAGATGTGTCGATCGGTGAGGACCTCAGCAAAGGTGACCGCAACAAATTCAAAATCTATGCATTGAATTTGAATGGTCAACCCGAGCCTGCAAAGGGCACGATCACAATCCACCAACTCAAGCAGCCGGCGACCACCTACCGTGACCGCATGTGGTCACAGCCCGACAAATTTGTCATGTCTGAAACGGAGTTCAGGAACAATTTCCCGGTCGACGTCTACAAAAACGAAACGGATATCAAGACTTGGGAAAAGGCCAAAGAGGTTTATTCGGAATCATTTGACACTGAGAAAAATGACTCCATTGAACTCAAGCAGATAAGGAACTGGTCGCAAGGCCAATATGTCTTGGAATTGAAGACCCGCGATAAATTTGGTAGCGAGATCAAGTCCACGCGCTACTTCTCGTTGGCGGGGCCAAGTGAGAGCGGTATCCCGACGAAGGAAACCCTCTGGTACCGTGCCCAGAAAATGACCTGTGAGCCGGGCGAAACAGCCGCATTCCAAGTCGGTACTTCCCACTCAGAGGCGTGGTTGTTGTATGAGGTTGAGCATCAGGGTAAAATCATCAGTCGTGAATGGATGAAACTCGACGGCAACAAGAAAAACTTCAATACACTTATTGAGGAAAAGCACCGTGGCAATTTGAGCATGCATTTGCTTTCCGTCAAAAATGGTCGCCTCCATACCGAAGGGCTCACCGTGTTTGTGCCCTGGACCAATAAGCAACTTGACATCGAATATGCGACATTCAGGGACAAACTCCTGCCTGGCGCTAACGAAGAATGGACCGTGAAGGTAAAGGGTCCAAAAGGTGAAAAGGTAGCTGCAGAGTTGCTTGCTGGCATGTATGATGCTTCATTGAATACGTTCAGATCGATCTATTGGAGCATGACGCTCGATCCCAACTATTACAGCAGCCGCTACTGGCAGGGGCAACATGCCTTTGCGACGAGTACATCCAATATCATTTCTGACAACTGGAATCCAACTGCCGTCGGCTTCTATCAGTACTTTGATGCGATCAATTGGTTCAATTATCCCATCAATAGCCTGGCTTACAACTATTACTACTCACGGGGCACAAAATCGATGTCGATTGCTGAGCGCGGAGGCGCTTTGGACGATGGCGATTCCCGTGAAGAATCGGCCGCGGATGGATTTGGCAAAATGGATAAGCCTTCGCCTGCACCGATGGCGGCAGCGACGGTCAGTGGCAAAGATTCCGAAAAAGCGGAGCAGAAAAATGCAGAAATGCCCAAAGTGGCCAATGAACCAGCCGACGGCAAGCCCGAAACAGGTGGGGGCGAAGCCCAACTTGGCGAGGTCAAGGTGCGCACCAATCTCAACGAAACGGCATTTTTCTTCCCGCAGCTACGCACCGATGCAGAAGGCAATGTGATTTTCAAGTTCACGATGCCAGAGGCTCTCACGCGCTGGCGCTTCATGACCTTTGCCCACACAGCCGACCTCAAGGTGGGCTACAAGGAAAAGGACGTCGTGACCCAAAAGGAACTGATGGTCATGCCAAATGCGCCGCGGTTCTTCAGGGAAAATGATCAGATCGTGTACATGGCCAAGGTGAGCAACCTCAGCGACAGGGATTTGACTGGGCAAGCGACGCTGGAGCTCTTTGATGCGATGACCATGAAGCCCATCGATGTCGAATTGGGCAATACCCAGAAGCTGCAATCATTCAGCGTCAAAAAAGGCCAAAGTGCCGCACTGAGTTGGTCGCTCAAGATTCCTGCAGGCGTGCAAGCCGTCACGCACCGCGTGAAGGCGGTGGCAGGATCATTCAGCGATGGCGAGGAGAGCAGCCTGCCTGTGCTCACCAATTCCATGCTGGTCACCGAGTCTATGCCATTGCCGGTGAGGCCCTTGCAGACCAAAACCTTTGAATTTGCAAAGCTCATCAACAACAAGAGCACTACGCTGCGCAACCACAAGCTCACGCTGGAATTTACCTCAAACCCCGCTTGGTATGCCGTGCAGGCATTGCCCTACATGATGGAGTACCCTTATGAGTGTACCGAGCAGACCTTCAGCCGATTCTACGCCAACAGCCTCGCAAGCTTCATCGCCAACAAACACCCGCGCATCAAAGCCGTGTTTGAGCAGTGGAAGACGAGCGGCAAAGAGGCCTTGCTGAGCAATCTGGAAAAAAATCAGGAGCTGAAATACCTGCTGCTCGAGGAAACTCCGTGGGTGCTCAATGCGCAAGATGAGACTGAGCGTAAGAAGCGGGTGGGTTTGCTCTTTGATCTGAACCGCATGAGCGACGAGTTGGAGCGCGCCAAGAAGAAGCTCATCAAGTCGCAGGTCAGCAATGGCGGATTCACATGGTTTCCTGGCATGCCCGAAAGCCGTTTCATCACGCAACACATTGTCTGCGGCTTCGGTCACCTCGACCACTTGGGCGTGACGACCGTGCGCAGCGACAAAGATGTCTTTAATATGCTGGAAAAAGCAGTGGGCTACCTCGACACGCGCATCAAAGAGGATTATGATTGGCTTAAGAAAAATGGCGTGGACATGGAAAAACAGCACATTGGCTGGGACCATGTGCACTTCCTCTACGCGCGCAGCTATTTCAAAGATGTGCCGATCCGCAGCGGCTGTGGCGAGGCAGTCGGCTATTACTTGAAGCAAGCCAAACAATTCTGGACGACGTTCAACAAGTACAATCAAGGCATGATCGCGCTCGCGCTGCACCGTGGCGACGACAAGGTCACGCCGCCAGCCATCATCAAATCGCTCAAGGAATTCAGCCTGCAAAGCGATGAGATGGGGATGTATTGGAAGGGCGACGGCTACGGCATGTACTGGTACCAAGCGCCGATCGAGACGCAAGCCTTGATGATCGAGGCATTTGACGAGGTCGCCAATGACCAAGCGAGTGTCGAGGAGATGAAGCTGTGGCTGCTCAAGCAGAAGCAGACGCAGGACTGGAAGACGACGAAGGCGACTGCTGAGGCCTGCTACGCACTCTTGCTGCGCGGCGCGGACTACTTGGCCGAGAGCAAGCTTGCCGACATCACGATCGGTGGCACCCACCTCGACCCCGCCAATGATCCGACACTGAAGGTCGAGGCCGGCACGGGCTACTTTAAGACGAGCTGGACTGGCAAGGAGATCACACCCGCCATGG
>JANPHP010000431.1:0-13806 GCA_031424495.1 Bacteroidota bacterium
GCCCGTGGACTTTGAGGCCGAGGTGGTGGTCATGCGGGATTATTATCACTCGGGACCGTGTGCGCCGCGACCTATGGAGCAGCCTGAGCAGCAGTATGTTGCAGGGGAATATCGGTATGGGTTTATTGGTGTTGAACGTGATGAGGAGTTGAAGGGAAGCGGAAATAGCCTTGATTTTGGGGATAGAATTTTTGACCCAAGATTGGGAAGATGGATGAGTGTTGGCCCACTCTTTAAGATTTATCCTGAAAGTAGTCCTTTTGCTTATTGTGCTAACAGTCTTATTCAATACAAGGAAGTGGACGGAAGGGGCTTTACTGGTGCAAATAAAGGGAAGGTAACTATTCGTGGTGAATCTGATAACTTGAAAATTTCAACAAGTGGAAATGTTGGTTATGAACCAAGTGTAGATTATGGATATGGAAAAGAAAAGTAAAAAGATTCTGATGGGCGTTTTGCTGCTTCTCACCTCAATCGCAGCAATCCTGATTTATTCCAAGGATAATATTCAGCTTATGTATTTAGGGGGATATGCGTTCGTAATCAAAGGCGACAAGGATAATGTTTATGAAAGGTTACTATTGGTTGAAAGGACTATACCTGAAAAGGAGTTTAATGAGCTATTAGACACATTGCTGAATAAGAACCACCCTGATTTGTTGACTATGGAAGCAGCCATACGATATGTAAAAGAAAACCATCTAACAGCGCAAAAAGCAAAGTTAGTTTCAATCCAAGACCACTTTGAGAGCATTCGAAGAGACTCAGTTTGGGAGTTTAAATATGATGAAGGGAAATATCGCAGCAACTATTTAGAAAATGCTCATATCGTACCCTATCTATCAAGCGCCATAAGCGAGCTAGAATAATCCAAAGCCCAAGTTTACCGCCTGAGCTTCTTTTTTGCTTCAAATCCTTCTTAAAACCTGGGCTGCAAAACCCTAGAAACAACTGCACAGTGGTGTTCTATATAAGGAATGCCGATGAAAATCAAGGACTTGAAAACGGGCGACTTGTGGCTCACAAAACCGCTAGTCAAGGTGAATCAAAGACTTGGTATCTGCGGTTTGCGATCGAGAAATCGATGGGGATTGCGCTTTACGAAAAAACATTCTACATTTATGACGCATAAGGTATAGCCTGTCCTGAGCAGGGTCGAATGGATGATGTCAATGTACACAACGGAGCAAGTGGGGAATTGGGTGGTCACGAAGCAGGCGGAGATACCGGTCTACGGTTCGCAGCGCTTCGGCCTCGTGCTGCGGGACTTTTTGAGCAAGCAGCGTGCGCTCTTCGACATCGTCGCGGCCCTGCCCGTGGACTTCGAGGCCGAGGTGGTTGTGATCCCGCTTGGCAGCGCGGACGCGGTGCACGACTATTATCCCTTCGGCATGGAGCATCCCGAGCAGCTGCATTTGGCCTCGGAGTACCGGTATAGCTTCAATGGCATAGGCGTGAAGCAGCGTGTCAAAGCAGCCTCTGAGGTCAAGGGCAGGGGGCGGATCAATCATTTTGGGGCGAGGATGTATGACAATGGATCGTATAAAACAGTAAGGGGGAAAGACCAATGAAACGGCTCGTGTTATCAATATTTATGTGCATTCATGCTGTTGCTTTTTCCCAAGTGATTGTGGTGACTGGACTTAAGCCTAACCTGAACTATGTTTGCGAAATTGTCTCTGGAGATACGATTATCCGAGACAGCATAAATACTGTGCTGTCGAGAAACAATTCGTATGGCGTCAATGGAAGATTGATATATTATGTGTTCGAGTCTCGAAATGTTCAGGGTGATATATGTATTGCCATAAATACACTTAGGTTGCCTGAACAAGGATGTTTTGTGCCAATGGGAATTAGAGGAATTAAAGAGCGCGATTTTCCTTTGTTGTTTCAATATGGCATCCAGTTGAAAACTACTTGCGATGGTTTCCTGCTAACATTGGATCATGGTGGCATATCGTCATTAACAGTGAGATATGAGGATTACAAATTTGAGAATTTGGTAAGTTTGCTTAATTGCTTATCTGACTATTTGGATGAGGGACATAAGTAGCGCAGCAAAACCCTAGAAACAACCGCACAGTAGTGTTTTATACAAAAATGCCACTTGAAAATCAGGTGCTTGAAAAGCCATTGTCTCGTGGCTCACGAAACCGCTCGTCAAGGCAAAGGAAAAACAATGACCAATCGTCTTATGATTCTTAAAATCCTACGTTCGATAGCTTCTAATCCTTGGACAAACCGTCGGAAAACAATAACTTAATCAAAAAATTCGCATCTATGAATAGGATTCTGCTGACCGTGCGTGTTATGCTTACACATATCCTGATTGCCGCGCTCGCCTTGGTGAATTGCCTCTATGCCCAACATTGCTACATGGATGAGGCTGGTAGCCTGGTGGTTGGCGATTCTATCATCACAGCATTCAACCAGAGTAGTGATGGGAAAAGGCAGGGAATATGGGTGGAGGTGAGTAAGAACGGCGAATTGAAACGTTTTGAAACCTATTGCGACGGACAGCGCAATGGGGAGTATGCGATTTTATGTCCTGGAGGAGCGGTGCGGGAAGTGGGGGAATTTCGAGACGGCAAGCGTGAAGGATTTGTTTCACGTTTCCCAAAACGATGGGATTTTAGGTACGAATGGATCCTTGAATTCAGGAATGGAAAATGCGTGGATCGCAAAAGGGTCGCCACGCCGAGGGCAGGGCTGTCACCTAGTGATTTGGAGATTTAGATTGCAGAGATGGGATAGGATTTGATCGATGGAATCACGTTTTTTGGGGACGGTATTTCGGGGAATAGTTGACCATAAGGGTTTTATGGTGTCATTTTGAAGAAGTATGCATAAAAAGTCACGATTGGTATTCTGCCGCATTTTTGCAACGATCATGTTGGTGTTGGTGCTTTTCAATGCCTGCGCGCATACGGTTCAGGTTGAATACTACACCATGGATCGCACTTCAAACCTTGGCGTTGCGGGAGGCGGTATTTACTGGTGGCCACAACGCCATCAATCCTTCAAGAAAAGAATCAGCTGGGAATCAGGGAATGCACCGCTAGCCTCCGATAGCGCCTATTCCATGTTTTATTTCTCGGAGGAACTCTCCCTAGAAGAGTGGAAGGGCATTTCCCCTGCCAAGGATTCCACGATTGCATTCATGGTCACTCCAAGAATTTTGGTGTTTGTGACGGATGGTGGATACAGGGAAAGGTATGAAATTGACGGTTTACGTGTGGGACTGAGGGATGGTGAGTATTTTCGATTTGGTAGCAAGTTTTGGGACCACCTGATCCCTCAATTGCCTCCTGAAATAGGGGGGTGTTGGCGTTAAAGGGGACGATAATGCGTAGGAGGTATTTGCGACGGGATTTGTTCTCGACACCGTTTCTATGAAATCGTAGTTTTCGCCGGTGAAAGATTTTGACGGAATGAAAGAACCTCTGAAAAGTAATTTGAGCGGGTTTGCGTAGATGTTGTTTGTTTTTGTCGTTTGGGGGCAAGTGACCTAGCAATCCTTTCCAGAGCGACCAGCATTTGTGAAATAATTTGCGTCTTTCAGGAATATGTTCGGTATTTGTGTACTAGACGATCAACTATGAAATTTTTGAAACATTGTTACGGAAACAAGATCAGGGCGACTACTATCCGCCCTTGGATCAGGCAAATAGCCAAGATGAACACCTATGGTGTTGCTCGAACCACAATCCTTTTTATCCTGCTTTGTGGACTTTTTTCTAGTTGCGGGCGAGAAGTTACTCCTTCTGTCAGCATTGACAATGAGGGAGATAAGCCTCCTAGGGTTCGATATACCAATTTTGATGAATTTACGGTCTGCGAATCAGTAAGTACGGATGCAGCAGGAACCGTTCGTTATCGGAGCCTTTGGCTTTATACATTCACCTGCGCATATCCATTGATGCATTCGCTCACGGAGACCTATGGAAAGGCCGAGGAGGCGATTAACGACTTCGTATGGACGGCGCCTGGGTTGGATACCTTGTACAATAAACCATTGCAAATAGCCGTTGAATTGGACAGTATTAAAGTGAGTGCTGACCAGCCTGAATACTATATACTGACCGTCTCGTTTTTTGATCCTAAAGACTATCCACTAGCCCTATCAAAGACAGAAATGTTGCCTTACAGGGATTACTTTCAGAGTAAGTTGGAGAAATTGAATTGTGCGACGAAGTGGTAATAGGTGACGCCAAGTCAAAATGCTAGGGAGTCCTATTTTCAAGGCCATCAACCCCGCAGCACATAACGGGATGAAAATGTGTTTCCGACAAAAGGTATGGCAGATGGCGATGAGACATCATCGGCCGAAACCGCAACGTCAGTCGTGCCCGCTGCGTTCTCAAACCCCTTGCTACCGAAGGTGACGGTTCATGATAGACCAGTTTACTTTTTATACTCTTGAGGTAGCGGGATTTGGCGGCAAGTAAACACAGCCTCGATCTACTCCCAGGGGCTTCATTTGCAGCGGAAGGAGGCATTCGTCTATCATAACCTGGGTTCTGGATTCCATTGCTGGTAATATGCTATTTGTGCCTTTTCGGGGCTGTTGAAAAGATTTTGATCGGGTAGGGAGGCGATGTAAGGAATGCCTATCTGATCAGAATCCTAACAGTAGCGTGCAACGTGGCTGTTTTCCATCGTTTGGGAATGAATAAATATATGGTTACGGGAGCGTGTGGACGCTGTGTAGGAGGTGTATCTGCACTGAAGATCCCTTCCCGCACCTTGTGCGGGACTGCGCTGCGCGCGGGATGACAATTCGGCTTAGCTGCGCTCAGCATGGCAATTCGGCTGCGCTACGCTTTGAGGTGTTACTTTTACCACAAGTTCCGTTGTGCGTCCTAAAGGATGCTTTATGAAAAGAAAAGTAGGCTACCTGATGATTGCCGTTGGGCTGTGGTGTTTGCAATGCAGCGCCCCAAGCATGGGTTCTTTATTTGCGCAGGGTGTTTGTGAGGCTTATGTTTGCTCACCGCTTGTCAAACCGGGCTGGTATGACAATGGCGTATTTGATTTTTCCTTGGCGAAAAAAGATGTCTATTTGCCCTCGTACCAGAGCAGCTACAACCCTTTTTGGAGGCAGGATTCCGTCTTGGAGTTGAATTATTGCAAGTTTTCGCTGAATTCGGATGAACTGAATTCGTTTTTTCATGATCTTACCTTAAAGTCCAGAAAAGCATCCGAAATGACGTGCCGCATTTTGCTAATTGTTCACCGAGAAGGAAGGGAGCTCACTGCCGATACACTTGAGATCAATTCAAGAAGAGAAATTTCCTATCGGGGCAAGCTGTTTCTTGGTGGGCGTTTCTTTTGGGCCAAATTATTGCAGTTTATGGCTACAGATCTGCGGTACACTTGGATGATCACAGACCTCAACTACATTGCCCCATGAAGTATTGCTTGCAAGTTTTTGTGGCTTCACTTTTGATCTTCGCCTGCTGCGCGCGCCCTGGGAAGGCGCAAAACATCAGCGGATGTTATTTGGAAGCCTATCTCCTCCCTCCAACAAATATTACAAGGCAAGCAAGTAGGGTGGAAAAATTGTCCTTGGGGTTTGACGAACATTCTGTTTCCGTTCCGTCCAAACATGCTTCCTATCGTGCCTTGAATAAATGCGACAGTTTGTATGAATTGTTTTACAAAGTCGTTGCCATTGACGAAGAATGGATCTCGAAATGCATTGCTGGTAGCCGAAAAATCGATTTTCCACCCACGAATACGATGGCTCACCGGGGCTATCTGACCAATATGTACCTTATTGTTCATGGCAAACAAAGCGTAGATACGGTATTCATCTACAACAACTTGGTCATGGGGGTCGGCAGCAACGACTATCTGATTTCCGAAGAGTTCTGGAATTTTTTGCTGAACTTGATGCCTGCGGAATTGAGGTATGCCTGGGAAAATCCGTTTGATGAGCGGCTGATCAAGGGGGCGGGTTCTCGTTCTGAACGTGTACGCAGAAAATGATGAAGGAGATCATTGAGATCTTTTGATGGGCGGGGGATGGGATCTGGTTGTCGGGTTGATGATGGTTGGATCAAATTATTGGTGATATTGATCAGGTAGCACGCCAAGCACGCGATGCCTACCTGATCACTATCCAATCAAGTGCAGCCTGCCTCCACGCTCATCCCAGCAGCAATCCCAGCGATCCCCACCTCCACAAAACAATTCACAACGCTTTATCAATGTCGTATTGCCGCATGTGGTACCCCCCTTAGTGTTTGAAAAACAGATATTTGCAATCTGATGGCCATGCGGCCCTCGAGACTGCGAACCGCATGCCTTTGCTTTTTTTTGTGCAGAATCGTTCCCTGCTGCATCCAATGCATATCGACGTAAAAGAAAATGCAGTTAGCTTCAAGGACATTTGAGCAGCCGGGATTTCAAGGGGACAGCATGATGTTGCGATTCAGGGTGGATGCCGGGCAGGCCACAGCAGCGGTGCGGGCACACTTGGAAAAGGCGGGTTTGCGCTGGCAACGTGATGAAGAACGCTTTGTGATCGAGGTCGGTCGGCAAGGTTTGGAGGAGGCCCTGTCTTGGGTTGAGGAAGTGGCAGCGCGTTTGGGACAAATTGTAGCTCCTGTGCAGGGATCAAGTCCCTGCGAGTCAGTCGTTGCCCATTCGGCGCCCGCAGACAGTTCGCCGCCACCGATTCAGGTCATGGATATGCAGGTGGCTCCGCTCACGGCTGCGCAAAACACGGTTTTGGAGCGGTTTGCGTTCGCAATTGCGCTGCACAAGTACAGCCCCAAGACGATGCGCAATTATAAAAATGCGTTTCGCAGTTTTCTCATCGGCATCTCGCCACGGCTGCCCATGGACATGGGCAAGGAAGCAGTGGAGCAGTGGATCGCTGCCCGCATCGCAGCCCGCGGCGCCTCGACGGCCCTCCACAATACCCTCATCAATGCCGTCAAGTTTTATTATGTCTGTGTGGAACAAAAGCCCTCAGGCGGATATGTCTTCGAAAGACCCAAAGCACAAGTCGCTGAGCCATTGACGCTCAATAAGCAAGAGGTGCAGCGCCTGATGGCACATACCCAAAATGTCAAGCACCGCTGCTTACTCCTGCTGAGCTATAGCACCGGCTTACGCCTCAAAGAGGTGCTCGGCTTGCTGCGTGCAGACGTCCAATTGGACCGTCGCACGATGACGATCAGCACATCTACTGGGCCTGCAAACGCCGCATCGAGCCGCAGCAAGGGCCGCGTGCTGCCGATTTCACCCAAATTGGTCACGGCCTTCAGGGTCTATTTTGAAGACTTCAACCCGCGCTTGTGGCTGTTTGAAGGCGAGCGGGCTGGCGAGCCCTACAGCGAGCGCAGTGCGCAGGTGGTGGTGAAGCATGCGGCTGAGCGTGCAGGAATCGGACGACCTGTGTCGATGCACATGCTGCGCAACAGCTACGCGACGCACCAATTGGAGGCAGGGATTGCCGTCTCTGCCGTGCAGCAACTCATGGGGCATGGCAGCATCCGCACGACCGGGCGCTACGCGCACGTGGCGCGCCACCGCATGCCGGGTTCACCGATCGATGATTTAGATATTTGATGTTCGGTTGCGGCAACACAACAGGTACACGTCGTGTTGCCGCATGTTTGTGAATCTCGTCTGCATATTGCGCAATTTGGTGCATCATCATAGAGAACGTGGCGCGGAGGATAGCGCTGGATAGAATTATCTAAAATACTTGCTTGTGAAGCAAGGGCGGGCAGCAATGCATGGCCCTGATAGCCTTTTGTCGGCTTTGGTCGATGGTTACTCCTTCTTTTCTGAGGCAACGCGCCCACTCAATTTCTAATACCACTTAGCGATAGCTCTTGTGATTGGTAAACTGTTGAATATTATCAAAAACGACTTGAACGGCTACTTTGTCGCCAAGGGCAAGATTTTGTCTGGCGCTCAAATACTGACCTTTCCTGATGTGTCCAAGTCGGGCGGGCCGAGTGATCCAGTCTTGAATACCGATGCGCTCAATCTGTTTTTGGTGAATCTCGAAGAAAATCGCAGCCACCGCCCCGCAGACATGTGGCAGATGGCGGATGTGGACGGCAACAAGCGGGCCATGCATCCGCCCGTCAAACTTGACATCTATTTTATGGTGGCCTCCAAATTCAAGGACTATCCCACGGCACTCGACAACCTCACCTTGTGCATCCAATATTTCCTCGCACACCGCTATTTCGACCGTCATGTGCACCACGATTTTCCGCCGGAGGTCGACCGCGTGATTGTGGAAATGATCCCAATGACCTTTGAGGTGCAGCGAGCCGTGTGGAGCTCCTTGCAAATCGCCTATCTGCCATCGGCCTTGTTTCGCATGGGCTTGCTCGTGGTCGCAGACAATGAAGAGGGCGAAATCACACCTGCCATCACTGAAATCGTGGGCCTCTCTGGCCAAATCTCATGAGCAGCTCCACAGCACAATTTATTGGGGTTCAATACCGTCCGCTGCTGGATGTAGTCGTGTCGCATGCCTATTATGCACAAAACTACTGCCCGCATCTGGCCTTGGTACCAAGCCCGAATTGTGAAGCCATGTTACGTGCCTATCGGCTCAGGTTTCAAAAAACACCACTTGGTGGCAAGCTGCTCGCACAATCGCCTGCGGTCGTGACCCTGCCGACGACTGCACTGGACCTTGAATTCCACCTGTGCATGCTCGACAGTGAATTGCTTGCAGTCACGGCCTTGGGCGATGGCCCGCAGCGTGCGGGCGCCTACCTGCTTGACTATGCAGCGGGTGCATGGCGGCAGCCGCTCTGGCAGCCGACACCGCTGCCGGTGCCTCAGGGGGTAGTGGCCGTGCTGCGCATCCACCTGGCTTTGGATGCTGGTCAGTTGCAAGTCGTCTCATTGCCCTTAGAGACGCCCACAGTTCATTGGAACTATTACATCGTCACGGGTGCCCAATATGTGGCCGATGGGCTGCAGATCGCCGAGGCGAATACGGTCGTGAGTGCCGCGCTGAGCGGCGCAGCACCCGAGCAGGCGCAGATTGTCCAACGCTTTGCAGGCCGCAAGGTTACCGCACTGTCGGTGGATGTGAAGCTCAAGCAGGACTTTCCCGCTTGGTATCTCGTGCAGGCGAATGGGCAGGGCCTGAGCCATGTGACCGACATTCCCCCGCTACCCAAACCGAGGCCTGGGGCGTTGCCGCATCTCATCTTGGACTATTCATCGATACTCAAATGATTGAAAATTTTAAGCGAATTGAAATATGAGTGATTACAAAATCCCCGGCGTCTACATCGAAGAGCAGTCGGTATTTCCGCCCTCTGTCAGCGCAGCCGCCACTGCCGTCCCAGCCTTTTTGGGATACACGACCCTAGAAGTGACCGAGCCCCAAAAGATTCAGTCGCTCATGGAGTTCGAAAGCATTTTTGGCTTGCCTCCAGTGCAATCTGGCCCCAATGTCACGCTCTCGACCAATCCCAATGAGGACCCGATCGTGGATTTTGCAGGGAGCAAGCCATTTCATCTTTTCTACCTTGTGGAGCACTATTTCCGCAATGGCGGTGGTCCCTGCTACGTGGTCTCGGCTGGCAAAGCCGACGATTTTAATGGTTTGGACACCGGTTATCTTGCAGCGCTCGACATGCTGAAAAAGCTTGACGAACCCACGCTGATCGTCTTGAGCGATGCGCTGCTTACGCTGGCAGGCGCAGACAATGACTACACGGCCCGCAACCAACGCTACTTGAGTCTGATGCAAGCTGCCCTCGACCAATGCGGCCAATTGAAGGATCGTTTCCTGATCTTGGATATGCCCGATGCGGGCATGGAGGTTCGCGAAGGCGCGACAGCATTTCGTGGATTTGTCGGTGATCATGCAGCCTATGCAGCAGCCTATTATCCATACTTGGACACGACCCTCAATCGCCGTGCGATCTTCACCTGCGCAGCGAGTTCGTGGAGCGATGCCAGCATCAGCAGTTGGGTGCCTGTGCGCAACAACTTGCCGATCGTGACCTATACTGGCAGCGGCACGCCCGATGTACAAGTAGATGTACAGGCCACAAATCCCAGCGACCCAAGCTTTGAGGTGCTCACCAATGGCGCCAACAAGACGCTGGTCTTGCACCTGCAAGAAGGATTGCGCTACAGCTCAATGCAATTGATACTGTCCGCGTTATTATCCCAAATGTCAGGATTTGTGCTGACTGAGCGCCGCCTGCCGGGTACACCTGGGGATTATGATGCGGTATCGTTCAAAAAGTTCAATCTGTCCCTGACCTCGACTCCTGTGAGTGTGGCAACCTTGCAGCAAGAGCAACCGACCGTCTACGCGAAAATCGCTGCGAAAATCGCCAAAGAAGCCTTGCGTTTGCCGCCTGCAGCTGCGATGGCAGGCGTCTATGCCAGTGTAGACCGCGACCGCGGCGTCTGGAAAGCTCCAGCCAATGTGAACCTGAGTGCGGTCACCGGACCCAGCACCTTGCTGAGCCGTGGCGAACAAGAGTTTCTCGACGTGGACGCAGACAATGGCAAGAGCATCAACTGCATCCTCAACTTCACGGGCAAAGGCGTGGTGCCATGGGGTGCACGCACCCTCGATGCAGGCAACCTCGACTGGCGCTACATTTCGGTGCGCCGCCTCTTCATCATGGCCGAGGAGGCCGTGAAAAAAGCAGCTCAATTTGCAGTCTTTGAGCCCAATGACAAGAGCACTTGGTCGCGCGTGAAGGCGATGATCAACAATTACCTCTATGGATTGTGGCAAAATGGCGCCCTGCAAGGCGGCAAACCCGAGCAAGCCTTTTTTGTACAGGTGGGCCTGGGCGAAACGATGTCGATGGATGACGTGCTTGCGGGCAGGCTCGTGGTGCAAGTGGGCATGGCCGCAGTGCGCCCTGCAGAGTTCATCATCTTGCGTTTCTCCCAAATGCAGCAGACCGCCTGAGCTGGCGGCATCACACAATATTTTCAGGAATCTAATCCGTAAAATTTATGTCTGTAACGACTTATAAAACACCGGGTGTGTATGTCGAGGAAGCCACCAACCTCACGGTTTCCATACCCAATGTAGCGACGGCAATCCCCGCATTTCTGGGCGTGACGAGCCAAAACGGGAACGCACAACCAAAGCCCAAGCGCATTGAAAGTTTCTTCGAATTCAAAGCGTTTTTTGGTGCTCCTGCTGCTCCCGTTTGGACAGTGAGCGCGGTGGGAGACCAATTTCAGATCTTAGGTCAGGCGGCTAGCCAAGTGCCCACGGGTGCAGCTTTGCTCTATTATGCCGTGCAATGGTATTTTCTCAATGGCGGTGGCGCATGCTATATTGTGGCAACACAGGCTGATGTCATCGACCAATATGATGCAGGTCTTGAGGTGCTCTCCAAATTGGATGAGCCCACGCTGATCTTGCCTTGCGGTGCCGTATGCCTGCCTGCTGACCAATACCACAGCTTTTGCAAGGCCGCCTTGGCACAAGCAATGAGCCTCAGGGACCGTTTTTGCATCCTCGACGTGCGCAACGATGCGGTCACCGGCACGGGTTCACAGCGCGTCGC
Organism: Bacteroidota bacterium; assembly: GCA_031424495.1. Classification (GTDB taxonomy): domain Bacteria; phylum Bacteroidota; class Bacteroidia; order J057; family JADKCL01; genus JADKCL01. The sequence continues at coordinate 11,547 of JANPHP010000431.1, forward strand.
AAGCGACATTTCAGCCTTTAGATCAGGCATCGATTGTGATGCACTCGCCTACGGCGCAGCCTATTACCCCAATGTCGCGACAGCCATGGCTTGGGAATATGCGGATGCACAAATCACTTATGATGGAAATCCGCTGAGCGACCCCACCAACAAAGGCGTGCATGGCAAGGTGACGGCTTGGCTGCGCAGTCAGCGCGTAACCCTGCCGCCGAGCGGCGCCATTGCAGGCGTGTATGCCACCGTGGACCAAGATCGCGGTGTCTGGAAGGCGCCTGCGAATGTGAGCATCAACTATGCGGGTCGCCCCACGATTGCGATCGACGACGTCGAGCAGCAAGACATGAACGTGCCCGGCGACAAGGCGCAAATCAATGCGATTCGCCTATTCGCCAACAAAGGAACCATGGTCTGGGGAGGTCGCACGCTGGATTACAAATCGGCAGACTGGACCTATATCTCGGTGCGCCGCCTCTTCATCATGCTCGAGGAGTCCATCGGCAAGGCCATCCAAGCCTTTGTCTTTGAGGCCAATGACCGTAGCACCTGGACGAGTGTCAAATCCTCGATCAACAGCTACCTCTATCAGCTCTGGCTCGATGGCGGTCTCGTCGGCGGCAAGGCTGCTGAGGCTTATGACGTACAGATCGGCCTGGGTGAAACCATGACCCAAGACGATGTACTCAGTGGGCGGATGATCGTGGACGTGCGCGTGGCCCCTGTGAGGCCCGCAGAGTTTATCGTGATCCGGTTTTCACAAGACGTAAAGGCTAGCTGATCATTCCCAAGACCATGGCCACAGGAAAAATGCCAGGATTTCTGCTCGAACCCGAGGTGGTGCGCGCGTCTACGCAAGTGGCTTCGCCCACGGCTGTCCCGGTATTTGTGGGCTATGTGCAAAGTTTGGCGCAAGGGATGCGTGGGGTGGTGACGCCGATCGCACGGTTCTCGGAGTATGTGCGCCACTTCGGTGGGGGTACGCTCACGGCGGCAGACCTGCCTTGGGCCGGCATCGCCCCCGACGGGAGTCTGATGGCCAAGGGTCCCTTCCTGCGCAACAGCGTGTACCAATACTTCATGAATGGCGGTGGTCCTTGTTATGTCCTTGCCGTCGGAACCTATGCCACCGATCGCCTGCCCGCAGCAGCCGATTTTGCAGACGTGCCGAGCATCTTGGAGCATGTGCCTGAGATCACGCTGGTACTGCCCACCGATGCCATCTTGCTGCCCGCAGTGGACTATTATGCCTGCTGCCGCGGCTTGTTACAGCATTGCGCTGAGGCGACCAACCGCTTTTGCATTTTGGACGCAGGCAATTCTGGGCCAAAGGTGGGGAGTGGATTTGCAGCAGCGCGCGCCTTTGTACAAGCACTCGGGCAGCGTGGACTCACGCATGGAGCAGCCTATTTTCCAATGCTGCAGCTCAGGGAGACCCCGATAGACGCAGATCAGCTCGGCGCAAATCGCCCGATGATCGGCCCGATGATCGGGCTGGCCTCAGCGGCAGTTGCTGCGGCTTATGGCGTGACCGATCAGTCACGCGGCATCTGGAAAGCACCTGCTAACGTTGCCTTGAGCAATGTCGTGGGATTGGCCTCTGCCTTGAGCCTGAAGGAGATGGGCGAGCTCTATGAACCTGAGGATGGCAAGGCGGTGAATGTGATCCGCAGCATTCCTGGGCGTGGCATTTATGTTTGGGGTGCACGCACACTCGCCGCAAATGACCTCGATTGGCGCTACGTAAACGTGCGCCGGATGATGAGCTTTGTAGAGGCGACGCTGCGTAGCCGCACACTGTTTGCTGTCTTTGAACCCAATTCCTTGCGCACCTGGATCGTCGTGAAAGGACTCTGCGATTCCTTCTTAAAAGGCCTCTGGGAAGCTGGCGGCCTGGCAGGGCAGCGCAAGGAAGACGCTTACAAAATATCGATCGGTTTGGGCGAATCGATGACCCAAGCCGATATCGACGAAGGTCGACTCATCGCGATCGTGCAGTTGGCGCCACGGCGGCCGGCAGAATTTATCACGATCAGGCTCTTTCACCAAGTGCAAGCACTTGGAAATCAATAAACCACACTCCATTTTTTAGATCGTTTATTCTTCAAAAATCGCATAAAATATTATGGCACTTACGAAAGCTGAAATGAAATCCCTGTACCCCATGCCTGTCTACCAATTCAGGGTGCAGGTGGCAGGCGTGACGATGTCTTTTGCAGAGGTCTCTGGCCTCACGGTGGACTATGAAGTCACCACCCACAAAGAA
>JANPHP010000432.1:0-4547 GCA_031424495.1 Bacteroidota bacterium
GATAAGTTTAACGTATATTAATCTTAAAAACTTTTCCAGAAAGAAGTACTATGGCATTTGGTCTCTTTGGCACGCCCGGCTGGGGGTGCCACCGACACCAAACAACAGCCCAATGGGGCGCCGACATCCTGCTATCGGCAATGCAATCCAGCATTCGGGGGAATAAACCCTTTAGACAGCCTGTCGCACCGCCACAGGCTCAGCGTGGACAAATTCCTCACCTCGGCCAAACATCTTCAGCAAGCGCAGGTGCGATTTGAGCGCGCTCCACATCGTGGGGTAGGCGATGTAAGGCACGCCATATTCCTCGGCGGTCGCCTTCACGATCTTGGAGATCGCTGGGAAGTGCACGTGGTTCACGAGCGGGAACAGGTGGTGCTCCACCTGAAAGTTGAGACCGCCGCAAAAGAAACAGATCACTGGATTGTCGATCGCAAAGTTGGCGGTCGTATACATCTGATGTACTGCCCAAGGCCGGTCGATGCCGCCTTCTTCGTCAGGGATCGGAAAATGGGTTTCCTCGACCACGTGTGCGAGCATGAAGACCACAGCAAGCGTGAAGCCTTCAAAGTACTGACTCAACAAAAACGCGCCGAGGCAGTGGTACCAAGGCGCTTGCACAAAAATGAAGGGCAGCACGATGAAAATCGTGTAAAAAAGAGCCTTGCCGACAAATAGGCGCACCCACTCCTTGCGTGGATGGCTAGGCGTGGCGATGCCCCCGATGTGGTCTTGCGACATTTTCTTGAAGTCCTTCACAAACACCCACGAAAGCGTAGCGAGGCCATAGGCCGGCAAGGCGAGGATATGCTGCCAGCGGTGGATCGGCTTGAGCGGCTTGTGGGGCGACATGCGCATGAATGGGGCAGACTCCAAGTCCTCGTCATGGCCTTCGATATTCGTGTAGGTGTGGTGCACCTTGTTGTGCATGATGCTCCACGTGTAATCATTTGCCCCGACGAGGTTGAAGAGCCAACCGAAGACTTTGTTCCATTTGCTGCTCGCAAATAGGGAACCGTGGATGGCGTCGTGGCATATCCCGAGTCCGCTGAATGCCGAGAACAGGCCGATATTGACCCAGAGGACGTAGACGAGAATGAGTGGCAAATGCACTGTGAGCAACACGCCCAATGACCCAAAGATCATCACCATGTAGAGCACGAGTTTGAAACGCATGAGCCCATTGGCGTGTGTGGAGAGGTTGTTTTCCTTGAAATAGGCATCGACCCGCTGCTTCACCGCACCATGAAACTGCATGCGATCCTTGCCGGTAAATCTGATTTTCTGAACCATAATCAACTCATTACCTATACTTTGGGACCTCGCCAAAATCGCCTCGGAGGTGTGGGTTGATTTCTCCTGGGTGACAAGATCCCTAAATGCTGACTGCAAAATTATGGATAAGCAGTCAACGAACAAAACACTTGTTAGGCACGGTGTCGATGATAGTGGTCATAACTTTTGGGAGAATTGCAAAGTGGGGGCGGATGCAAGCACAATTGAAGGGAGCCGTGCCTTGCATCTTTTAGGTGCTGAGCCGGCTCCAGAGCCGATTTATCGCTGGTCGCCGCCGCTCCTTTGTTTGAAAATAGCGAGCACTGCTTATCTTCGTCAAACGCGCATTATATGCGTGCCTCCACATGAAACGACTGACTACCTTATTTTGTCTCTTGCTGCCGCTGCTACACGTCTCCGCGCAATCATCTCTTTTTGTGCGCAACAGTTCTTGGCTAGACTTTGACATCAGCGTGACGCAAGTCTCGGCCTATCAAACAAATCCCGTCCACTATGCCTTGCACACGACCCACAGTGCTGATTGGCAGGTAGATACAGAGGTGTTTACAACCGCACGTGACTCTGCGGTGGTGCCGCTGGGCGATTCTGTCGTCTATGAAATCGCCCTCTCTCACGGCCAGGAATCCATCCTCATGAATTTCAAAGTCGTTGGCATCCCCGGCAGCAATACCTTCGCGAGCCGCCTCCATGGCGCAGGCTATGATACTGGCTACAGTTCTGATGGCAATTTTCATACGGCACAAGTCACAATCGCCGGTAGGGCCCTGCAATTGCACTACAAAGCCGACAATGACGATGCTGGGCAAGGGATGGATGTGCGCATTGCAATTCACGAGACAGAGATCTACCACATCGACGCCGCCGATTTCAGCAACCCCAATGTGTTGAATGTCATGGCTTACAATGTGCAAATGTTGCCGTTTGGTGTTGTGGGGCTGCCCCAGGCGGCAGACCGCGCCGACCTGCTACCTGCACAATTTTCCCCCTACCAAGATGTCGTGATTTTTGAGGAAGCATTTGACCCTTTGCCACGCCTACTGAACATGGTCCCTGCGATGGAAGCAGCAGGTTTTGTGCACAACAGCGGCATCCTCAATGACTACCTGCCCTTCAATGGCGGTGTGATCATCTTCAGCAAGTGGCCCATCGACCACACCAATCAATATGATTTTCAGCTCTGCGGTCCCAATGCACAGGATTGCCTCGCCAACAAAGGCATCATGTATGCCCGCATCCTCAAGCTGGGCAAGCCCTACAACGTCTTTGGCACCCACTTCGATGCAGGTAGTGACAGCATGGACCTCGCTGCCAAAAATCTGCAGTACACCGAGATGCGCAATTTCATCGCTGATCAAGGCATTTCGGAAGAAGAGCCTGTGATCTGGGGCGGCGACCTCAATACCGACGCCGCCAACGACCACAACCTGTACAGCAATCTGCGTGACTCGATCGACATCATCGTGCCCGACTACAGCGGTTTTCCCGAATCCAATATGAGCGGCGATACCGGGCAGGTGATCGACCATATTTTTTGCGATCCCCGCTATTTGATTCCCGTCGAGGCAAAGGTGTTCATCACGACCTTTCGCAGCTTGGAGAGCGTTTTGTGGGACTTGAGTGATTTCAGCGACCACAGGAGCGCCATTGGCAGGTTCCGGTTTCCCGACGTCGGGGCGACTGTCGGCGACCAAAACCTGTGCCCAGGCGACCCGCTTGTGCTGCAAAGTCACGCAGATATCCCCGTGCAGCGCACTTGGTACCACGACGGGCAGCCGATCCCCAATCTAAATGGTGCCGTGTACTCCGTCCTGAGTACTACAGCGGCCGATGCTGGTCATTATGAGCTAGAGATCCAATACTCACAAACCTACGGTAACCTGCCTGGCGCTGTGAACCAGCTCATGCACCCGGGCGGGCCAGAGGCCTACACGGAAGTGTTACGGTGGCAAATGGCAGACGTTACGGTGCTGCCCAGCAACTGCGCCACAACCTCAGAATCGGGCTGGGAGCTAGGTGTCAGCTTGTTTCCCAATCCAAGCAACGGCATCGTGCAATTGCGCAAAGTAGATGGCGAGGCCTTGACATGGCAGCTATGCGACCTGCGCGGGCAGGCGCTGCTCCAAGGCGTCTGGACTGGCACGCAGACGCAGCTGTCGCTGGCAGACGTTTCCGCAGGCAGTTATGTCATTCAATTGCAAGATCGCAAGGGCAAGCGTGTTGTCTACCGACTTCAGTTAGTGCCTTGACGTTGCGATCTTCTAGGTGAGTTTGGCCGTATGGTGCTGCATCCGTTTGCCATTCCTTTGCTGGAAACCTTCAGTTATCAACAAAACATGCGGATATTCTCAAAGTCTTGCAATATTTGTCAGTAAAATCCCGATATTCATCATCGAATCATCTTGGATCATTTAAAAATTGCATGAGGAGAATCTACCTAACTAGTTGCATTTTTGCCCTATTGTTGATTGCAGCCACTGGCTTGAGTGCTCAGGGGACATTGCGCGGCAAGGTTACGGATCAGATCACGGGTGAGTCCCTGCCGGGTGCCAAGATCTATTTGGCCTCGGGTAAGGCTGGCGGCATTGCCGACGACGACGGAAACTTTGAGTTTCAAGTGCCTGTCGATCCCCCTTTTGAATTGATCGCTGCAGTGATCTCCTATGACACATTAAAATTGCAAGTGACCGATTTGAGCAAGCCGCTCAAGATCGTGATGCAAGAAAAAATGAGTCAAACGGTCGAGATCATCGGCCGCAGCATCACTGAAAAGGAGGCCGAAAATCCACTCACGGTCGAGAGCATGGGAGCCATCGCAATCAAAGAAGTCGCTGGAGCTGACTTTTATGCGTCGCTCGGCAACCTCAAAGGCGTTGACCTTACAAGCGCAAGCCTTGGTTTCAAAGTCATCAACACCCGCGGCTTCAACAGTACATCGCCCGTGCGCTCATTGCAAGTGATTGACGGAGTCGACAACCAAGCACCGGGTTTGAATTTTTCGCTTGGCAATTTTCTCGGCGCCTCAGAGCTCGACTTGCAAAAAGTTGATCTCGTCGTGGGTGCAAGTTCTGCATTCTATGGTCCCAATGCATTCAATGGTGTGATCGCCATGACCACCAAAAGCCCGTTTGTACACCAAGGACTGAGTGTGCAGGGTAGGGTAGGGCAGCGTAACCTCGCCGAGGTCGCGGTGCGCTATGCAAAAGCCTTCAAAAACAAGGACGACAAGGACATTTTTGCCTTCAAGGTCAATG
>JANPHP010000433.1:0-5823 GCA_031424495.1 Bacteroidota bacterium
CTACCTACTACCTACTACCTACTACCTACTACCTCAATCCTCAATTATCAAATCAACTCCACCTCCACAAAAATAACCCCCCGCCGTCCCTTATCATCCATGCACACAATCTCATTCTTCCCATCCTGCGGCTGGTAAAAAAGCTTCCCACCCGCAGCGCAGGCGCCGAGGTAGCGGTCATTCACAAACCAATAATGCATCTGTATGCTGGCATCGGGCGTCGCTTGCAGCATGATTTCCTGCCCTTGCTCCACATAATAGGTCTTGTCTTTGGCAGGGGAATGAATGGCAGGCCCAGCATCGTGAAACACGCCGCCACATTCAGGATTGTGGCTTGGAGGGCGGGCATAGGCAATTGCTTGTTTGTCCATCCACAACGCCAATTCAGCTGAGACGACCGCATACCTTTGCCTCACCGCGCCCGACATCGGGAGGCAGGCATTGCAATATTGCATCTTGCCCAAGGAGTCTGTGTAAATCTCTTGGAAGCGGTCACAGGCCCCTTGCGGGGACACGCCAGTGATGGCAAGGTCTTTGCAGAGGTGGCGACAGCCAGCCGCCGGCAGTCGGCCAGAATCGGTACACACAAGCCGCTCGTGGATGCCGGGCGGAGCTCGCAGCCACTGCTTGCCCGCATCATAATCGATCACATTGAACAATTCCAGCAGCAGGGGCACTGCTGTCTTGCTCCCAGACATCTCCAAGACGGGCTTGCCATCCATATTGCCCATCCACACGCCGACCGTGTAGCGCGGATTGTAGCCGATACACCACGCGTCCCGCCTGCCAAAGGAGGTTCCCGTCTTCCAAGCCACCTTGGGCAGCTTGCTCTTGCCCAAAAACGCCGACGGAATGTCCGGCCGCTGCACGCCCGACAGGATGTCGCTCACCATGTAGGCGGCTTCGGGGCTGCACATGCGCTGCCCTTGCGCAGACAGGGGCACGTCGCGCCACATGCGCAGCTCGCGCAGCATGCCCCCGTTGGCGAGAGCAGCGTAGGTGCGCACGAGCTCCTCCAAGGTCGCCCCGCATCCGCCCAGCGCCAACGACAAGCCCAGCTCGCGGTGATGCCGATCGATGCTTTTGAAGCCCGCCCGCCGCAAGGCATAGACAAACCGCCGCATACCCACCTGATTCAGCAGCCGCACCGCCGGCAGATTCAGCGAATACCGCAAGGCATCCGCCGCGTCGATTTCCCCCCGAAAGTCGCGGTCATAATTCACAGGCGAGAAGTCGCTGAATTCCGTTGGGATGTCGAGCACCTTCATGTGGGGCGTGAGCAGGCCTTGATCGAATGCCATCGCGTAGATAAAGGGCTTGAGCGTGGAGCCGGGCGAGCGCACAGCCTGTACGCCATCGACCTCACCTTGCGCAGATTTGTCATCAAAATCGCTGGATCCGCAATAGGCCATCACTTCCATCGTGCGGTTGTCGACGATGAGGACCGCGCCATTCGTGATGCCTGCGCCTGTCAATCGGGCCACATGGTTGTGCAGCAGGTCTTGGCTCAGGCGCTGCATGCGTGGATCGAGTGTCGTCGTGATGGGCGAGCGCGGCTGTTTTTGGCGAATCGCATGGCAAAATTGTGGAGCTGTATTCGCGAGTTCGTGGCGGGAGACAGGGATTTGCTCGGCGAGTGCATCTTGCAAATCGGCGGATGGAAAGACGCCTTCGCTGGCAAATCGGCGCAACCATTTGTTGCGCGCCATGAGCGCTGCGCCACCTGCGGCGTCGGGCCGTAAGGAATTCGGCCGGTTGGGGATCACCGTGAGCAACATGCACTGCGCCAGGCTCAGTTGCGCTGGCGGGCGCTCAAAATAGAGGTAGGAGGCCGCTTTCACGCCTTCGACATTGCCGCCGTAGGGCAAGTAGCTCATGTACATTTCCAAGATTTCGGTTTTGGAATGATGCCATTCCAACTGAAAGGCCCTGAAAACCTCTTGCACCTTGCCCAGCACTGTGCGGCGCTTGGGCTCCAGCATACGCGCGACCTGCATCGTGATCGTGCTCGCGCCGGAGGTGCGTTCGCCCGTCTGCACATTCGCCCACAACGCCCGCCCGATCGCAAATGGATTCACCCCGGGGTGATACCAAAACCAGCGATCCTCCTTGGCAATCATGGCCGCCGGCAATTCTGGGGGCACTTCTTGCACCTTTGTCGCCATCCGCCACTTTTGGTCGGGGCTCAGGTAGGCCCGCAGCAAGCTCCCGTCGCGGGCCAAAATCTCAGGACTGTACACCTTCGCTGCGGGTAGCGGGTAGAGCAAGTCCAGGGCAATGAACAAGCCAAATGCACAGAGCAAATACTGTCGGATGCGCTTGATACGCAGCAGCTTGGCGGGGCGTGGCAACCACCGCCAGTGATCTAGGGACGCAAACTTCATGGTTTCAAGGTCTGCATGAAGCGTTGCCAGATGGTGCCCGAGGCACTGTCTGAAGTAGCGACGGCATCGAGGCTGTCTTTGCGCTGCAGGCCTCCCTGCTGCGCAATCGCTTGGCGGCCAGAGATCACCGCGTCGCGGTCCACGATCCTCACGGCTTGGCCGCTGTGCATCGATTGGATTGATGGATCATACATCGCCTCGGCGGTGATCGCGGGTTGTAAATAGGTCCCTTGGTTCACTGCCCGTACAAGGTAGGTGAATACACGGCTTTCGGCTTGCGTAAATGAGGTGAATACATTTACCCGGTCGTCGCGGATATCGAGGTTGTCGTGCTTGTAGGCCACGTCCTTGATCCAAGAATAATCGTCTTTGGTGAGGCGGGTATTCTCCACCTCAAATCCTGCGGGGATCATATCGCTGATCACGACATTGTCCACGGTGTTATTGCTTTGGATTTTGATCTTGCACACGACCAATTCGCCAAGTTTGAAGACCGGGGTTTTGATCGGATTGCCGCCGACATCCAGCCAAGACCGCCGCACCGTGAGTCCCTTGTCGACATCGGGAATCTGGATGCCTGCACCTTTTTGAATTCCGCTGATTTTCCAATAATAGTAGGCTGTTCCCTTACCCGTAGCCTTGATGCTGAGCGTCTTGCCCGCGAGGTTGGCGGCTACGTAGCGGCCATTCTCGCCCTTGTAATCGAGCAAGGTGCTTGCGCCTTCACGCACGGCGACTTGGATATTGCCTGAATTACCATTGCGGGCCATTTTACCGAGGCCGAGGAATACCCAAGCGTTGTCTTGCGTGGTGCGCAACTCGCTGCGGTGCCCGCGTAGGTATTGAATGATGCTGTTGATGCGTGGGTTGCCGGGATCGGCCTCAACCAATGCATTGAGCATGATGCCTGCGGTGCGCATCGGCGAGTCAAAGCTGCCGCCTGAGAGACGCAGGGGGCGTTCTAGATTTTGGTTTTTGGGAATGAGGGCTTGAAAACTCTGCATGTCTTTGCTGAGGGCATAAGCTGCAGCCAACAGGTAGCTGCCATCCATCGTGAGCGCCGCAGGGTGGCTCTTGTAATAATTCATGAGGGGCAGGTCGGGTTTTTGTGCCAACGCAAGCACAAACAGGCTGTACATCAATTCCTTGCTAGCCTTTTCCTCGTGCTGCAGCTTGCCATTCACATCAAAATAATAAGTAAATGAGGTCTTCTCCTTGGCCAATTCCAATATGTGGTCGATGGCCCGGTTGAACACGCCTTCCTGCACCGCAAAGCCTGCTTTGCGCGCCTCGATGATGAAGTGCGTCGCATAAATGCTGCCCCAGCGGTTCTCATAGCTGTCGCCGCCGGGCCAGTAGGAAAATCCGCCGCTGTAGAGCTGCATCGCCTCGACCTTTTTGACCGCCTCTCGCACGTGGTAGATTGCATTGCTGCCCTTGTATTTGTCGGGAGCCACGAGCTCAGCAAGGTCGCCAAAATACAATTGCGGAAAGGCCGCCGACACGGTTTGCTCCAAACAGCCATGCGGATAATTCACCAAATAATCGAGTTGATCGCCAAATTCCAGCGCTGGAAATGGGCTCACCGCGACGAGTGTCTGCTGCATTTCCGGTTCAAAATTGGCGGGGATGACGATGGAAATGCTTTGGTCGGCGGCGATCATACCGCTGCCGCCTTGCGACGCGATAGGGGAAGCGGGCCGCACCGCCAATTGGATGCGCTGCTGCAATTTCTCCAAACCTTCGGTCTCGATCAGGATCGAAGTTGCACCTGCTTTGAGCGCCTTCACTGAAAAGTTAAGCACAGCGCTGCCCTCGGCCGGCACCTCAATCTGTTGTTGGGCCACCGTGCCAAGCTTGAGCGGGCCTTGCAGCGTGACCTTGATCTTGGCGATGCCGGCTTTTTCGGTCATGTTCATGAGGTTGATCGGCATTTGCAAAGAATCGCCTGCCGTCATGAAGCGCGGAATGGCCGCCATCACAACGAGATCGTTGCGCACCTTGATGCCTTGGGCAGCGCTGCCAAATTGGTTGCCGTCATAGGCTGTGACCATGACGCGTGCTTGCCCGCTGAAGTCCTCAGGAAATGGCACTTGCACGGTCACCCGACCCGATCCATCGGCTTGTTTGATGCCGCTCCAATAAGCAAAAGGCCTGAAACGCTTGCTGCGGATGGGGTTCAAGTGCGCAAATGAGGACCATTCCCCCATGTCGTCACCGCCCGTCGCCATGGCGGAGGAGGGCACCTCGGGCAGCAAAAATTCATACATGTCAAAACTGCGCACTTCCAGCTCACGTGCCTGATACATATAGGTATAGGCGTCAGGTGTTGCGTAATGTTTGATCGCCAAAATGCCTTCGTCTACGACTGCAACGGTAAGTTTGGAGCCAGGTTTGGCCTGCACCGTAATATTTTGCATTCGTCCGGGCTTGATGAGCTCCGGGGCGGTGATTTTGATGGGAATGCGGCGGTTGGGGTTGTCGACCTTTGCGCCCGCGTATCCGTGGGCGACTGTCATCGGCAATGCACCCTTGTTGCGCTGCGGCCTAAACAAGGTCGCGGTCACCCAAATATTGGGCACGTGGCCGTCACGAATCGGGAAGATGACCTCTGCGGCATTATTTGTCACATCGACGTAGCGGTGTTCATAGACCTTGTCACGCTCCATGGTCACAAGCATGCGCCCAGAAAATGGCGCTGTGAAGAGAATACGGGCATTTTCGCCAACTTTGTAGGCATCTTTGTCAAATGCAATGTTCACGGTCCCCTCGCGGCTCACGCCAAAGGAACTTGCCGTGGCGACAGATTTGCCATAGGCGCTGAATTGGGTGCGCTTGCTGCCACTGCCATCTAGCATAGTGATCGTGAGCTCATAGTTGCCAGCTTGCTTGAGCTGCATCGCAAATCGATTGGGTGCTCCCTGTTGTGTGATCGTGTCGCGCTGCAACTCGATCGATTCGCTTTCGGAGACATAATAAAAGCCATTCGCCTCCTTGCGCATCGTGCGTTTCCAATCAAACCGCACCAGTTTCACCTCCATTTGGAGGCCCTTGGCAGGGATATCACCATAATTGACGGCGACATAATCGAGGTTGTAATTGTCGTTGATGTTGAAGTAGCGCCCATGCTCGCTCAGTCCCAAGTAATTGGCGCGAGAGGAGACCGAAAAAGTCTTGGATGCACGCACGGTATGTCCGGTATTGTCCCAAACGGTCGCCATCGCATTGCCCATCAGAATGCCGGTGGCTTTCAGATTGTCGGGCACGACATAAATCGCTGTGTCACGACCGAGTTCATCGAGCAGGCCTTCCTCCTCAGACCATTCGTAGGCATTGTCATTGTCCTCCTCCCTGAAGTCATATTGCGGATATTTCTTGGAGCGGTAGTCGGTGTAAATGAGCTTGTAGCGAATTTGATAGTCGTGCATGTCGCAAGGCG
>JANPHP010000434.1:0-23333 GCA_031424495.1 Bacteroidota bacterium
TTTTGATGCCCGCCTTGAATTGGATGCTTTTGGCGTCGACGGTGATGTCGTCGCCCTGCGGCGTGATCAGGGTCACGACAGGCGGCTGCGGCACATAGCTCTTTTGGCCTTCGCGCACGGCGAGGAAGTCGAGCTCGATGAGTTGCTCGCCATCCAAGGCGAAGCCGATCTGCTGGCCCGGCATATTCACAAAGGGCACTTCTGCCACCCAGATGTCGTTCAGGTAGAAGTTGTAACGCAAGCCCGTCTTGCGGATCACCAACTTGTTGGGGGTGCCGCGCAGGTACAGGGTTTGGTTGCTCGGCGTCCAGTCGACGAGCGTTTTGGCTTGGCCATTCTCGATTTTGCGCACAGCGAATGAGCCGAGGCTGCGAATGAGGAAGGCGTATCCATTCTTGTCATCCTTCATGGCCCAGCCGAGGCCGTAGCCAAATTCCTGCGATCCATTTACCTGCTTCATATGCGCTTCGATCTCAAAGTCGCGTTCAGGATTCACGAGGATCTCGCGCAGCTTGTAGCTCTGCGCTGCGCCTTTTTGGTTCTTCATCCGCATGCGGCCCTTGCCCATCATGAGGTAGGCGCTATCGCTTGCCGTCACGACCCAGCCACGGCTGTTGTCGTCAAATTGCTCTGCAAAGATGTCGGGCATGGCTTGCAGTTCGAGCACTTCTAGGCTGCTCACTTCCACCTCCATCTTGCCATCGATCAGGTAACCGGCTCGGTTGCCCATGAGGCTGCGGTTGGGCATGCTCCAGACGAATTGGTCATTGATGTAAAACGACATCATGCCGTTCACGTTGCGAATCGTGAGTTCATTGTGGCCCTCGGTTTTGAGCAGGCCGGTGGTGGGCGTAAACGCCTTGAGGGATTCTATTTTGCTTTGGACGCAGCGCAGCACGCTGTATTGCCCGAGGGCGTTGATCTTGAATGCGAAGTAGTTGCTTTCATCCTTGGCGCCCCAGACAAAGCCGTAGCCCTTGTCCTGAGAACCGAATTTCTGGCCCAGCTTGGTTTGGATCGTGAAGTCCTGAGTGCCATTCAACGGGAGCTCCTCGAGCAAAAATACCGCCGTGCTGTCGAGACGCCGACCTTCCAGGAGGTAGTGACCGTTGACGACCTCTGCATGTGCGTTTTCATCATCTTGTACGCTCCAGCCATGGTGATTGTCCTTGAAATCGTCGCGAAACATGACACGCTCTTGTGCATGCAGCAATCCCCAGCCAAAAAGACCAGCGAAAAAGGACAACAGGAGAGTTCTTCGCATCATACCCATCTTCATTTCAAACCTTTATACGAGGCTTTAACAAATATAATTCACAAAAGTCAAAAACACACGATCGGCAGTTGAGGAAAGCCATCTAATGTGCCCAGGCATCGCCTGTGAGGCAAAAGAGAGGGGAGTCAAGGCGCAGGAAAAAATCCCCCATCACCCAAACTCCCCTCTTTCAAATCTCAAAGGCCAGGCCTTTCAGACCTTATTTTTTCACTTTGGAGAGCGGCACCATGCCGATGCCACGCTTCACGACCATCGGCTTTTGCTTCCAGTTGGTTTGGCCAAGCACGCGGTCAGAGACATAGTCGCCGAGTTCCTCGACCGTGACCACGCCGTTGCCGTTTTGGTCGGCTTTACCGTCGAGGCCTTCCAACATTGCGCTGGTAAAGAGGCTGCCTTTGTCTTCGCTACCGGCATTGCTCTTTTGCTTGGAGCTCGTGCTGCTCACGAAGATCCTGATCTCGTCGTCGCTGTCGATCACCTTGCCAAAGTCGTTGCTCACAGCATCCATGTTGGAGTTGCCAACGGTTGCGCCGGCATCGCCTTTGGTAGGATAGCTTGCGTCCAAGAAGTAGAGGGTTGGCGCACTGTAGCGGCTGATTTCCTCCAAAACCCAGCGGTTGTCCACGCTAGAAGCTTCCAAGTCAGATGGATCGGCCTTCACGTCGGTAGGCTCCAGGTAGAAATTGCCATTGCTCTCGGCGCCGTGACCAGCAAAGTAGATCAGCACGAGGTCATCCTTGGCTGCCTTGCCTTTGATCTGACGAATGGCGTCTTCAATATTGGCTTTGGTAGCCTCGCTGTTGCTGAGGGTTTTGGTTTTCACTTCGCCAAAGACACTGCCCTTTTGGCGTTCGAGTGAGCTCACGAGGGAGTTCACATCCTTGTTGGCAGTGGTCATGTCGAGGTTGTCGTTCGCGTAGTCGTCGATGCCGATGGCCAAGACATGCAGGTTTTTGACCGTGATTTCACGGTTTGGATTCTTGTAGGTAATGTAGCGCTCGCCAGAGGAGAAGTGGCCCAGTTGGGTCTCGACGTCCAGGAAGATGGTATTGCTACCTTCCATCAATGGCAATTGCTCCTCGATATAGTATTCATTGGCGTTGCCTTTTTTGCGCAGCACCACGTTGCCGATCTCCTTATTGGTGAGTTGGTGGTTGAGGCGCAGGGTCATCGACTTGATTTCAGGCATTTCTTGGCCTACACCAGGCTTCAGATTGAGCCTAAGGGCATACATGCTGTCCGTGACACGGGTGTCGCTTTCCGGATTGGACCAGGTGATCACCACAGGGGTGCCGTAGCCGTAGCCGCCGCCATCCCAGTCGTCGCCGCGCATTGCCATGGAGCCAGCCTCAAAACCATCATAGAAGATGTTGGTGACGATCGGCTTCACGTTCGGGCCACGGCCCTTGTCGGTGTTGCGTGCAGGCAAGCCAGCAGCATTGTAGTCCACGGCAAAGGTTTCAGCGAGGATGAGGTCGCCGTCTTTTTCCTCATATTTTTTCCACTCCTTGAGGGTTTTGCCGTCCCAAATGAAATTGGTTTGGGTGTTCAGGCCCACTTTTTCTTCTTTGAGTTCATTGAGCTTGCCGCCTGCATAGAGGTAGGTGGCGTTGAGGCCAGGTGCAGACATCGCGACCAGTTCACCTACTTCATTGTAGGTATATTGGATGTTGATCGTCTTGGTGGCGATGCCTTTGGAGTAGTGACGCACGCGGGTGAGGCGATTTTGGGCATCATAGGTACCCTCGATTTCGTTCACGTCGCTGTCAAACTTGAGCACCGACTTCTTGAGCACGCCCTTGCGGTCGTAGTAGAAGTACTGGACACTTGCCAGTTTGTCGTTTTCAAAATTGTTGACTTTGCGCAGGTGGCCGTCTGCATCATAGGCGATGCTTTGGGTTTTGGAGCCATTTTCCTTGCGCACCAAGTTGCCAGCGTTGTCAAATTCATAGAGTGATCTGAATGAACCGGGAGCGTCGCCGTCTTGTTGCTTCCTGATTTTGAGGACGCCCTTGTCGCGCCATGCTTGATGGACCCCGGCCTGAACATCGACCATAGTTCCTTCGAGCGGATTTTCGAGTGATTGCAGCAATAGGAGGTCATTGACTTGCTGTGCCTGGCTAGTGGTGCCCAGCATCAACAGCAAAATCATGAGAACTGGTGCGGAAATCAGACGCTTCGTGCTTTTCATACGAGATGTTTTCGTTGATAAGAATTTAACAAATTACCGAGGTACCTAGGGTGCTTTACGCACATAAAATCCCTTCGGTTGCTGAAATTTCAATGTTTTGTGGACAATGTAAGATCGCGACGGTAATTGTTCAGGATGGAGATTTGACCACACCATTTCTGGACCGATAGCCTCTCCATGATCCCAACACCGAATCAGGCCATGAAATTAGGCGTTGAGGCCATTTGGTAGAATGTACTTATGCCCGTGGATAAGTGGATAACTTCTTTGCTCTATACTTTTTAGTACAATACACAGTCGATGTGGATGACTGTTAGCAAATCGGGTAATATTTAAGCCTTTTGGCTTACTGGGCCGAAGGTTGTCAACATTGCAATATTGTTGACGAGGCACATTTGAGGGTGGATTGCTCTTGGGGCAGGTGCTATTGACAAAGATATCCACTTGTCTCGCTGGTGGGCAAGATTCATTGGTTTGGCAGGCCATTCAGCCAATGGTTCTGGCGCCTACGCAGAAAATGCCTTCGGTCTCCTTTCCTTTCAGGGGCATTGCATCGACCTATCCGTGTAAAATGCTTTGTGCGCAAGTCCTTTAAATCGAAAGGAACTAGCTTTCTTTGGATATCGATGGGGTTCATGATTGCCCCAAGACATCAAGATGCAAGACAACTCCGCTTTGATCCATTTTTTGTGCGCTACTGGTATCATCTCAGCGACCATTGCCGCCGAGATTGCACAGGCGTTTCGTCCGATGGACTTTGCCAAGGATGCATTTGTGCTGCGCGAGGGGCAACTGAGCGATACCTATTTGTTTCTGGAGCAAGGTTGGATGCGTGGTTTTGCGCTTGCACCCAGCGGCGACGAGGTCACAACGGGTATCTTTCGTCCAGGCCAAGTCGTTTTTGAAGCTTCGTCCTTTTTCCAACGACAGCCCTCCATGGAAAACATACAAGCCTTGACGCCCTGCCAGGCCTGGGGGATTTCGTTTGCCCAACTCAATCACCTCTTTCATGCGCTGCCCGAGTTTCGGGAATTTGGGCGGTCACGCCTGGTAATGGGCTTCGCCTCCCTCAAGGCACGCATGCTTTCCATGGTGACTCAGACCGCCGAGCAGCGCTACCTCTCCTTGCTGCAACACCATCCTGAGATCTTTCAGAATGTACCCTTGAAGCAGATCGCATCCTACTTAGGGGTGACCGATAGTTCACTGAGCCGCATCCGTCGCGAATTGATGAACCACTGATTGCGCGCTAGCAATACTTGTCATTTGGCAAGTGCATCATCGGCGCTGAGATTTTCCTTTGTGGTATGAATGTAACGCATGCACTTATGGAAAATTTACCAAGTCATATCAGCATGGTCTTTGTGGCCACCACCGTGCTTACCTTGCTTTTCTTTTGGCGGGCGAGCCACTATTCCAAATGGGTCTTGGGCTTGTCGATCGCGTGGTTGGGCGTGCAAGCTGTGCTCGGCATTCGTGGATTTTATACCAATACCGAAGCTATGCCGCCCCGTTTTTTGCTGCTCTTCCCGCCGACTTTGATCGTGATGATCTTGTTGTTTGCGACCGCCAAGGGCCGTGCATGGATCGATGGCCTCGACCAGCGCATGTTCACGCTCCTGCATGTCGTGCGGATCCCTGTAGAGATGGTGTTGTTTTGGCTGAGCGTACAATTGGTCGTGCCTGGGGTGATGACTTTTGAGGGACGCAATTTCGACATCCTCTCAGGCATCACCGCGCCGATCGTGTGGTATTGGGGCTATGTGCGTGGCAAGCTCGGTCGTCGCGTGCTCTTGGCATGGAATTTCATCTGCTTGGCTTTGGTTCTCAATGTCGTGATTCACGCCATATTGGCTGTGCCCACGCCCTTCCAGCAAATCGCCTTTGACCAGCCCAACATTGCGATCTTGCATTTTCCCTTCAATTGGTTGCCCGCTTTTGTGGTGCCTGTCGTGTGGTTTTCACACTTTGCGGCGATCAGGAGCTTGTGTCATGCGCCGCAAGGGTAGGAGGCCTGCGGCATGGATTGGGAAGTGGCGTTGGTGGTCTGATTTTCTCTACAAGATTAGCGCTGCACGACCCAGCGCAAGGTCGGGTAGCGCGAATAAGATTTGTGCCAAGTACTTTGCAATAGTATCGTCCTGAAATAGCTTCGCACCAACGATGTAACGTTATACAAAGAAGAAAGCATCAGATTGGAACTTATAGAAATTTCATTCCTCATCAAACACAGCCAGTCGTCCCGCCAGGAGGTTGCAACCGACTCTGTGGAGCATGCCTTTCCCCAAGAGCGTGCCACTTAGAAATTTCATTCCTGATTACTTTCCGCCTAACCAAGCAATCAGCCCCACCGTCGCGCCCATGTTGTGCAAAACGGCCGCCGTGGATACATTGCTCACGCTGAGCCGCCCGCTCCAATAGGGCTCCAAGGTGCTATTGCCTAGCTTGATTTGTTTGCAGATGGACGCCATCGGCCCGATACCGATACCTATATAGGGCGGCATCGGCGTCTCGATAGGGGTGGTCGGCAGATGAACCCAAGACCTGCGTCGAATGTAATCCGCACGGCCAGCATAGCCGCCGACCACAAACACCCATGGATTTTGGGCCCGCGTTCGAATGCGCAGACCCACATTCAAATCCAATTCGGCTTGCAGGTCATCGATGTGGGTGCGCGAAGTGTAGGTCGCATAATAGGGGTATTGTGTCAGGAGCGAGGAGGCGTGAAATTGCCAGTCATAACGCACTGCCCGCAATCCCGCAGAAAGCGAAAGGCGTAGCCCGACGATGCCCTTGGGCTTGCCAATGTCGGCCATCACACCGAGGTGGGCCGCCCAGCGGGTCTGAAATTGGAAGTCATACCTTCTGCTCGATGCCAGGCCGACCCAATCGTTGTCCTTTTCGCGCTGCCATTGGCGATGCAACTCGAAGCCCGCAAAGGGGGCAAAGCGAAATGCGATCGTTTTGCGATGCGCCGAGTCTGCCGGCGCTTTGACATGCGCGCCCAATTGCAAGATCGGTTTGGGCGGCAATTCCTCCTTGGTTTTCGGGTGGAATGTATAACCCATGCTGAGCGTAACCGCTGGCAACAATTGCGGGAATTGCCCCACATCATAAACTGCACCTCCTATATTCGCACGAAATAGGAGGCCGCCATTCGGATTTTGCCTTCTCAGGCCTGCCATCAAAGCCATCGTTTGCGTTTGGAAAGTATAGGTCCCTCCATAACGATTGCGGCCGGTCTCCATATAGACATTGTACTCGGCCGAAAGCTCCGTTTTCCAATACCGCGCCCCTACAATGATATTCAAGCCAGGGCTGATGGAAAATGGGGTATAGTGCGAGCCAAATGTAGGATGGATCAAGGGCAGGGCAAATGAAAATCCCAAACCTACATTTCGCGCAGGATAGCCCATCCACTCATAGCCGGGACCGATCCCATACCCAGCGCCGCCCGCGTGCAACAAAACGGAATTGCTGGGCGCACGGAAAAAACGCGTATCCGAGTCGGTCAATTGCTGACTCCAGCATACATGAAAACAAGCAAGCAAAGCAAGAATGGAAAGTGTTCGTTGATACATCTTTCCAAGATCAGCATCGGATTTCAGAAATCCAAGAATTTGTTCACTGGACGAGGAACAATTGCCGCCTTCCAAGATCCAAATGCACGCTGTACACACCACGCGCCCAGCTGCTCACATCCAGCAAAATCGCATGCTCCAAAATCCCCTCATGCCTCCACACCACCTGCCCGAGCATGTTCACGATGCGCACGTCCCCGAGCGCAATATCCGCAGACAGGCGCAGCTGGGTGCTCGCAGGATTGGGCGCTAGCCTGACCTGAGTGTCCTCGACGGCCGGTACGCCCACGACCGTGAGGGCAGTGCAACTGCTGGTGTCGCTGCATCCTTGCATGCTCACAAGTACCGCAAAGCTCCCTGAGGCAGCCGGCGCAAAAACTTGCCCTGTCGCACCGGGGATTGCAGCATTGCCGTTTGCACAATCCAGCCATTGGTAAGTGCCGCCGCTGGGGCTGGCAGTAAGCATATTCGCGGTTACTTGGATGCCCACCACGAGTGGCAAGACCGTCAGGTTTAGGGTAATGATGGAGTCGCAACCCAAGGTGCCTGTGAGCACTTGGGTATAGGTGCCGGAACTGCCGTAAACCATGCCGTTGAGCTCATAGTTGCCGCAGGTCGTGTCGGTAATGGTGGATTGTAGCGGCGAAGAACACAGGTCGAGGCGGTATAAAAATGCATCTGCCGCTCCCACAGTCGTGAGGCTGTAGGTGGCAGGGCTGGGATCAAAATCAGCTGAAAAGATAAACGATCCTGTGACATAGAGGTCGTTTTGCGGTGAGACACGCAATTGTTTCATAAAATCATTCTGTGCACCACCCGCCAGCGCTGCCCACCCAAAAGCACCACCTGCACCGAATTTTACCACCGCAATATCCTTGTAAGTAATCGCGGTCGCAGAAGTGACGCCCGGTCCTGGATCGAAATCGACCGTCCCTTCATAAACAGAGGCGACATAAATATCGCCGATCGCATCTGTCGATACGTCGTAGAGCCCGTCTTGGTAGCCGCCGCCAAATCCCCATGACCAAAGGTAATTGCCTGCCGCATCAAGCTTGAGCACAAACATGTCTGCGAGACCCGTCGTAAGCGTATTGGCTAGGCCAGCGCCAGGGTCCAAATCGACAGCCCCAAAAAACGATCCAGCAACGATCATATTGCCCGTTGCATCGGTAGTGATGCTGTTGGGAGCGCAATTATTTCCTTGTGAGGTCGTGAAGGGCCTCGCCCACACGAGGTTTCCATTGGGGTCTAGGCGGATGATAAACCCATCGAAATTGCCTGCCGCCGTGAGGTTTACCGTGGCGACACCTGGATCAAAGTCTACCGTCGCCGCAAATTTGCCGACTGCCGTAATATTCCCAGTTGCGTCGATCGTCATGTCGAGCACAGCATCTACGCTGGTATTGCCAAGGTTTTGCACCCACACCAGATTGCCGCTGCTATCATATTTTGCGACAAAGGCATCCAAACTGCCCGCGCTGTAGCGGACGGCCGTAGCTGGACTCGGATCAAAATCGGCATCCGCAGTGAACCAGCCCCCCACCACAATATTGCCTTGGGGGTCGATACCCACCGATCGCGGAACTTCATCCACGCCCGTGCCTGTAACCGCAACTTTTGCGAAAAGGAAGGTACCCGCAGCACTCAGTTTTAGGACAAAAACATCCCTGCCGCCTTGGGCCGTGAGGTAACTCGTCCCCGCTCCAGGGTCAAAATCCATCGTGCCAGCAAATGTGCCTACAGCAACCAAATTGCCATTCGCGTCCAATGCAAGATCATAAAAGTTGAAGCTGCCAGCACCAGCAATATCCACTGCCCATATCAACAGCCCTTGTGGATCGAACTTTTGGATATACATGCCCGCGCCAGTCGTCGCCACGACGCCCGCGCCAGGGTCAAGATCGGCTGCACCTTGATGATAACCAGCAGCGTAGGCATTTCCCTGCGCATCGATCACCAGTGCGTCGCCTTGGTCGGTTGATGTCGAGCCTGTGTGCAGCGCCCAATCCAATGTCGGCAACTGCGCAGGCAACCGCTGTGTGCAAAAAAGAAGAAAACTCAAGGCAACAAGGAGAGCAAGTAGGGAGGATTTCTGAGCGATCATCGTGTGGGTTGAGGACGAATAAAAAACATGTCGGCATCACGCCGCCAATTCGCCAAGCCGCTAAGCTCGGTCACCGAGTGGCAGTGCCTGAGCGGAAGTTAGGTAATTTTTGTGAGCCCTACCAGCTCTTTCCAAATTGCAGGCAATCGACTGGTAAATAACGGATTTGATCTCGCAGGTAGGCCATGCATGGCCAAACTACAAGATCAAATCGGGTTCACCAGCAGCAGCCCCTCTCAAATCATCCCAATCACCCCATCTCAACCCTTGCCGCTGATCCGATACCTAATCTCGCGCCAGATATTGCCCGGCGTATAGGTCTCCCAAAATCCCCGAGGCGCAGGGCTTGCGGCAGCCTCGACAGGCTCGGCAGCCTCAGCCTCCAGCCCCAAATAAGCGCGCAATTCTGATGCAGAAATGCTCGGAAACTGATCGGTGACCACACCGATCAATGGCAAATCTGCCGGCCCAAGCTCAGGGTTTTGCGTCATAAAAAATGTCGCATTCGCCTCATATTCCCGCACAACTTGCCCATCGCCATGGTAGTAGCGCATCGGCGCAGCCTTGGGTTTTACGCCCAAAACGCAAGCAAGGCGCAGTGCATCGGTCTGATTCACAGGCGATGCATGCAACAAACGGTGGTCATACAGCAAAGCCGTGCCAGCCTTGATTTCAACGGCCTGCATCGCATTCCAAATATCCAACTTGAGTGGTTCAAAAGGATTGGGGATACCCGGCCCACGGAAGTAGTCCAGCCAATTGTGGCTGCCCGGAATCACATGCACTGCTCCATTTTCCACCGTCGTGTCCACCAGCGGAATCCACAGATTGTAGCTGCGGTAGACGCGCTCATCCACAATATTCCAGTCTGCATGGGGCGGCAAGATACCCGCCGTGCCACGCGGCTTGGCGATAAAAGAGCCGCCCAAAGCCTCGGCATCCTGCAAGATTTCATCGAGCAAAGGGCGCAATATACTTTGCAATTCGGCATCCATCCGCAGCCTGAAATCGGTGTCGGGATTGTGGACGCTGGCGTAGAAGCGGTCTACGACCGCCTTTTGATGTGTTTCAAAAAAGCCTTTCAAATGCGCGACTTGCGCGGCATCCAGCAGCGGAATGAGCACATAACCCTGCTCAGCGAGTTGACAATTCCAGCCAGCCTTTTTCGTGATGGCATATTCCGGTGCATCGAGCAGGCAATTTTTGGCACTCAGGTCGCGGTAAATCGGGCGGTGCAAACGCTGCCCAGCTTGCATAGCAGTGCATTCGGCAGCCGTAATAGGGGAGAGGTCGTGGCGGTAAAAGCCCAAGCTCGTGCCGATCAATGGCCGCTGACCAATCTGATGGTATTGCAGGAAAAAATCGTCAGGCACTGCGAGTTGCTCAAAACGATCGACCGCGTCTGCCGGATGGTGATACCAAAATCGCAAAGGAGCCTCGCGCTGCGTGAGCCCGTAGGTGAGCGCAACACGCGGCCGCCCGCTCATATTGAGCGTGCTTTTGTGCAGGATGCTGTGGTCAAAGATAAGCGCCTCGCCCGCCTTCAGCGTGAGCGTCACCAATCCCTCTTCGAGTTGCTGGGCGACGGCCTTGATCGCGATCGGCAAGTTGGGGCCACGCAATAAATTCATGTATCGATGGCTGCCCGGCAGCATTTGGATTGCGCCATTCTCCAAGCCGCAATCTTCCAAGGGCAACCAAATCGTGAGCGTGCGAAAATGGTCTTCATCCGTCACCGTCCAGTCTTGGTGCAAGGGCAGACTGCCCGGCTGCCCGGCATCCTTTTGCAAAAAGCTAGCACCCAGAGTCTTGTAATCTTGGAATAGCGCATCCACCTTGCTTTGGTAGAGGGGTTGGATGCGTTCAAACATGCTCTTTTTGAGCGCAATATCGGGCGATGTGGTCGTCGTGGCAAAGCCTTTTAAGCTCACCTTGGCCCGCACTTCCTCAAACAGTGCTCGCAAAGTCACGAGTGCATCGGCTTCCAAAAATGGCATGGTCACAAAACCATCGCGGGCAAATTGCGCACGCAATGCGGGGTCGCGGATGAGGTCGTACATCAGGAAAATAGGCGTTTGAGGCGGCCGAGAAAGCCCTGGGCTTCAGGTATAGGCATATTGTGGGGCGCTTGTGGCGAGGCTGCCACGGTCTCCAAAACAGGCGCTGCCGCAGCAGCCAATGCTGCTGCATCACTCTCCTCGCTGAATTCAGGACCCTTTAACCTTGCCTCAAATTCGGCGCGGTCGATGTAGCGCAATTTCACTTGGCGTTTGCCCAGCTCTTTGCCTTCGGGCCGTTTCCATGGGTGAAATTTCATGTAGAAATCGCGGTCCACTTCCAGCACCCTCACCTCGTCTGTACTCACGCCACGGTCGAGGTGGTAGTGGATGCTCAAGGTATTTTTGGGCACCAAGATCAGTTGGATCGTGAGGCGCAGGCCTTGGGTCGTATTAATATTGCTGTAATGCACGACGCTGTCGTCGAGGATCACCGCGTCGCCCGCCGTGGCGTTCATGGGCACCATGAAATCGCGAATGATGTCTTCCTTGATATGCTCAAGTTCCCAAGGCACCATCGGGCCCCGGTAGCGGCCAAATCGCTTGTGGCTGCCGGGCGTGATTTCCAGCGTGCCGTTGTCGCGGTTGCTGTCGACGAGTGGCACCCAGATGGAGACCGATGTGTATTTGAGCTCATCGACAAAGGCCCAGTTCTGGTGCAGGGGCACCTCGCCGCCGTCGGCTTCCTTGCGGATGAAATTGGCAATGATGGGGGTGTAGTCGGCGAGAATGGGCTCGAAATGGGCCTCAAAAGCAGCGTAGATGCGGTCAAACACCTTTTGCTTATACTCCCAATTGCGGTCAATGAAAGTGAAATCGTAGGTGATCGCGTTGTCGTTTTTGAAGTCGGTCTCATCGCCCGACATCGCGCCGCCACTCTCGGGCAACAGCTCAAAATAGGCCGCTTTGAGCGCCTCGACCTCCTCGGGGCTCAAGAAGCCCTTCAGGTGAACATAACCGTCCACGTCAAAAAGACGCTGGGTTTCAAGATTTCTGAATACAGGTTGTGCCATTTTACCGCTGCGATATTGCCCTCTACCCATCAAGAAGGCCTCCAAAGATAGCGAATATGGGGGACTGTAGCAGATGATTGTTGTCGACAATCTGGGCCAAGGTGTCGGAAGGGGTTGCCACAACGGTGATTATTTTGCGGAAATAAATGGGAAAAGTTTGGGAAAAAACTTGTGAATCCCGCAGAAAGCCATTGATTTTGTCGCATAGTGAAGCAGATATGTGGAGTCAGAAGAAAATACTCAATGCCGTGCTGTTGGTCGCCAATCAATTGGAGACCGCCGATTTCCATAAAATCTTCAAGATCTTCTACTTTGCCGACCAGGAGCATCTTGTCACCTACGGTCGCACTATTTTGGGCGATCAGTATATCGCTATGAAAGACGGGCCGGTGCCATGGCGCACCTATGACCTCCTCAAAGCATTTCGACAAGATGCTGCAAACATTCCGCCCGAAGACCGCATACTGCTTGATGTACGGGCATACGTCGTCATTCCCAAGCGCATTCCCGACAAGGACTTCTTGTCGGCCTCCGAAATTGAATGTATCAACCGTTCCATTGCCGACAACAAACGCTTGACATTTGAGCAATTGTCTGCAAAGTCACATGGTGAGGCATGGAGCCGCGCCACGATCAACAATGAGATTGCATTGATTGATATTGCCCAAGAAGCACATGCATCGTCCGAGATGCTAGCCTATATCAAAGAGATCGACGATGCCGAAAATGCATTGAAATGGCTTTAGGAGAGTTGTTTCCAGAGGGGTTTCGGAGAGAGTTTTGAACGCGTGCTGCGATCACCAGGCGTCGTTATTCGCACTCAGGTCACAGAGACGCATCCTCCAAAGGTCAAATATTTTGTCGTGTTGGGAGTGACGAAGGATAAGGTCGTTTTTGGATTCCTCCTGATCAATAGTCAGATCAATCCCAACATTTTTCGTGACCCGCTCATTCGCAGTTGGCATATTCCCATCAGGGCTGCCAACGATGACTTTCTCACCCATTATTCCTATGTGGATTGCACGCAGTTTTTTGAAAAGGATTGCGCCGTCCTCTTGGAGACCGTAAAAGACATGCCGCGTACTGTTGTCGGGAAATTGTCGGATTCTGATTTTGAAGCTGTCAAACGAGCTTTCAAGGCGACAACTACCATTGCTACCAATGACAAACGCCGATTTGGGCTAGCAGAGAGTGCTGCTCCCAAGCCAAAGGTTTAGGTCTGGTTTCTAATGAAAGCGCATTCCTTCATTGCACCACCAAAACCTTGCTCGCCAATGGGCCTTCCGCGCTTTGCACCATGACACGGTACATGCCTTTTGTCAAGGTTTTCAGGTTGATTTGTGCTTCGAGGTGGCTGTCCAATATGCCCGTGGCGACCGCTCGACCTTGCGAGTCATAGACGAGGTAGGTGCAAGCGTCAATTGTAGCGGAGGGTGCTTGCAAATGGATGTAGGCTCGCCCAGTAGCCGGGTTCGGATAGAGCGTAAGTGAGGCTTGCGCCGATGGGGCCACCGCGAGTACTGGTAAGGAATAGATCATCGTGCAGGAATCGACCAAGGTATGCCCAGGCATTTGGTAGACCCCATAGCTGATTTGTACATTCGGCCCCACGATGCTGCCGTTTCCTTGGATGTCGTATCCTGTGAGTAAAGGTTGTTGTGGAATTGTGAAGGTTTGCGTGTTGCAATCTATATCTGCACTCACCGATTGCGGCTCAGACCACAATCCCGAAAACGCCAAGGTACTGTCTGAAGTCGCCGACACATTGATGTTGTAGGTATAACTGCCAGTAGGCGTGCAGGTTTCGGACGTATTGACGGTGCCGACTGCAAACGCAAAGGCGCAGGATTGGGCTTGTAGCTGGAAACCCAAAAGGAATACAAGAGCGGCAAGGAGTAGGTGCTTTTTCATGCTTGACAATAAGATTTTGAAGCGATTGCATCTAAAAATGGTGAATTCCTCCAGCACGAACAATTGTCGGATGGACTATGCGCCGAATTTGGGTTCAGCAACAGTAAACACAGGACAATCCATTTGCCATTATCCCCCAAACAAACGCTTCCAAAACCCAACCTTCTCTACAACAGGCGCAGCCTGTCTCTCCTCACTCACTCTCCCACTCACACTCTCACTCACGCTCGCGATCTTCTCCAAAATTGCCTCCCGCCCAGGATTGGCCTGCACAAAAGGAATCATCCCCATCGATGTGCCGAGTTTGGGGCGCTCGTAGATGTCTTTGTAAAAGTCATCAAAGGCCAGCAAAAAGTCATCGTCCATCGCAAAGACCTCCAATTCGCCCGGGGCTGAGACGTAGTGGAAGCGCATGGGTGTGCCTGCGGTCTTGATGCCCGTCGTAATCGCGAGGCGCACATCGGGGCTCATATTGGGTGGGCTCGCGTGGATGAGCGCTTGGTTGAGCACGACGGCCTGCCCGGCGCGCACGTCCAACTGCGTGAGGCTTTGCTGCATTTGCTGCTTGAATTCCTCATAGAAAAAGGGAATCGTGGGGCAGCGCAAGACGGGAAGGAAACGATGGCTGCCGCGCAAAACTTGCAGGCTGCCATTGTGGGCGTCGGCATCTTGCAGAGGCGTCCAGATATTGAGCGCGACCGACTGTGTTTCATCGACGATGGTCCAGTCTTGGTGCATCGGCATGGTGCTGCTCGGTCCAGTATTCTTGGTGAGAAATGCCGACCCAAAACAGGAAAAGCGGTGAAAAACGGCGTCGAGGCGCGGTTGCATCACCGCTTTGATCGCATCGCTCATCTCCTTTTTGAGCGCAAAGTCTGCGAGGTAGCTGCTGCTGTGAAAGGCCTGTGGCGATGCTGGGAAATATTGCGCATAGAGCTTGCGCAAAGCCGCAATATCCTCGGGCAGCAGCAAGTCGACGAGCACAAAACCTTCGGTTTCAAACTGCAACTGATGGTCGCGGTTCTTGAAGATCGGCGGTGCCGGCAAGATTGTGGAGGCTTGTGGCAGTCGCCCCGCCTCCGTCTTGCCATAGATGGCCTCCAATTGCGCCAAGGTCAGCTTGGGGAAGGCATAATCAAAATAACCCAGGCTCTCGCCGATGCTCGGCCGGCTGAAGATATCCGTTCCGAAGTTGGTGTAGTGGATTAGGAAATCATCGGCCTGCTCGAAGATCTCAACCTTGTCGGGCGCATTTTCCTTGTCGTGCCAGCAGATGCGAATCTGTGCATTTTCATTGGAAATGAAGGTGTTCACGACGATGCGTTCGCGGTCTGAACGATTGGCGGGCGAGTAGTGCAACACACTCTGGTCAAAGGCGACGGCCTGCCCCGCCTTGAGCAGCAGGGGCGTCATCACCGAGATCACTTCCTTGGACAGCCCATCGTAAATGTCGGGTAGCGAGGAACCACGGTAACTCGGGATCAGCCGGTGGCTGCCCGGCAAGACATAGATCGGACCGTTTTCCATCGTGAGGTCCACGAGCGGAGCCCAAATATTCATGCCCGCAAACTTGGCCTCATCCACCAGCGTCATATCCTGATGCAAGATGAGCTCGCTCTTGGGATCGGGAGCCTTGACGATGAAGGAAGAGAAAAAGTATTTGAAATGCTCGAAATAGTGCTCGACTGGCCGTGCAAACTTTGCCCGCAGGGCACTGTCTACCTGCGTGCGGTATTCGGGACTGTTGTCAAAGGTCGTGGTATAAAATCCCTTGAGCCCATCCGGACGGAGGCCTTCAAAGATCCGCAGCATCTCGGCGATCTCCTCGGGCTGGAAAAAATCGAGCACGACATAGCCGTCGCGCTCAAATGCCTTGTGCTTTTCAGGGTCTTGAAACAGCTGGGCGCGGTGGGCGTCGGTGATCATTTGCGGGAAAATAAACGGCTGAAAAATCCACGCTTTTGCTCAGCGTGAGTGGGAGAGGAGTCGGATTGCGTGGGGGTAGATGGGGTTTCCGCCTTTGGCTCCTCCTTTTTGCTGCCGTCGAGATTGTAGTTGAATAGGCGGGCGAGCTTCTCGATCAGCTCTACATTCATCACATTTCCGGGATGGCTCTTGATGAGGTTTTGCATTTCCTCGACCGTGAATTTGGGTAGGCTCACGGGATAGCGCGCCACGCTTTCCCAGCCCTCGATGCTGCCGCCGTTGTTGTGCAGGTCACTGAGGCCGCCGTTGTTGTAGTCCAGGAAAAAGTCGCGCGTGATCGCAAAGACCTCGATGGTCTCGGGCATCACATTGGGCAGCAAGTAGTGGTGAAAGAGCTGCGCGTCTTTGTGGGTGATGCCGATGCCGGCGGCGAGGCGCGTGGCCTCGGTCGTGTTGGGTGGGCTGCCGTGGATGGTGCGGTTGTCAAAGAGGATGGTCTGCCCGGCCTTCATCGGCACGAGTTGCAGGTAGGGAAAGATGGTGAACATGTGCTCGCCCAGCGGGGTCTTGAACTGCGGACTCGGTGAGCAGCGCGGCCAATTGAAGAAGTTGTGGCTGCCTTTGATCACGCCGAGGCAACCATTGTCCATGTCCACATCCACCAGCGGCGTCCACAAAGTGCCCGACCAATACTGGCTTTCATCCACAAAAGTCCAGTCCTGATGCGGGGGTACCACGCCCTTGGGGTTCGTTTCCTTGACGACATAGCTTGCCGTGAAGATCTTGAAATCCTGGAAAAATGCCTCCACCTTGGGCGTGAGCACGCGGTACAATTCCTCGGTCGCGGCCATGGATTGGGCGCGGTCCTTGTCATCGAGGCTCACGTGAAAACCGTAACTCGGCTTTTCCACGGGGGTATGCTGTGCATAGTAGTCCTTGAGGTAGGCGACATCCTCAGCCCCGAGCAGGTCCAAAACGATGTAGCCATCGCGCTCAAACTGCAGTTGTAAATCAGCGTCCTTAAATATCTGTTGCATCTTGACTCCCTTGATTGGAACAATACATCCCACGGCACAAAATAAGCATTTTTTTAGATGGGGATGGAGGTCTGAATCGGATAGATCCCGCAACAACGGATTACAATGCGTTTGTGGAAGCAGACGCTGTGCTGCTATCGCCCTTGCAGGGCTAGGATTGTTTGCGTGCCACAGACGATGGGCTTTGCCCATCGCTGGGAGCTTTTGCCCTTGCAGGGCTGCTGGACGATGCAACAATCCTGCAAGGGCAACGCAATCAGCATCTAGCAAAATCCTATCCTGCCGGGCCCACACACACTGGGATACACACAAGTAGCACAGCCCTGCAATTGCAAAAGCAATCAGCATCTGGCAAAGCCAGAGGCTGCTGGGCACACACACGCACACAGGGATACACACATAAGTAGCACATCCCTGCAAGGGCAACGCAATCAGCATCTGTCAAAACCCTATGCTGCTGGGCACACACAGATGCACCCCAGTAGCACTGCCCTGCAACGGCATCGCATTCAGCATCCAGCAAAACCCTATGCTGCCTGGCACGCACGCAGGGATACACACAAGTAGCACAGCCCTGCAAGGGCAAAAGCAATCAGCATCTGTCAAAACCAGAGGCTGCCGGGCACACACACACACACAGGCATCCACACAGGCATACACACAAGTAGCACAGCCCTGCAAGGGCAAAAGCAATCAGCATAGGGCAAAGCCCTATGCTCCCAAGCACACCCGTGGCACAGCCCTGCAAGGGCAAAAGCTAATGATCGGCATCCAAGTCAGGCCTAACGCACCAATACCCAAGCCATCCCCCCAAAAAGCAGGCGTAGCAACCTGCCGCGCGACACTTGTCCATTTCTCGAACGGCAATTGGCACTGCCCCTTGGTCACGCATTGTTATCCTCAATCCGATCTGCTACCTTCACAGCTCGCGCCAAGAGGGGCGCCTAAACGTATGTTTGTATGAGAAAAACACTGTACTCCTTCCTTGTTGGCGCATGTTTGCTCGCGCCTTTTTTGTTGCAGGCACAGCAGGTGCAGGGCCTAGCCCCCGGCTCCCTAAAGATGCCCAAGCACAAAATCGCTGCAAAACTGCCCACTGCGACCGAACGCATCACTGCATCCGCCTGCCTCATGGACACCGTCTTGTATCCGCTTGCCAAGGCGACTAGCCTCGCCGGCCTGCTCGTGAACAATGCCACGAGTGCTGCGCGTGTAGGGCAGTACTACAATGCAGCGCAACCCATCACGGTGCATGGCTTCCAATTCTATGCCTGGAAGACAGACGCCACGGGTGGCATCAACGCTACAGCCGTCTGCCAGCTATTTCTTGCCAACCCGCAGGATTCGATGCCCATGGGCGCAGCCTTGGCGACCGTAAACGTGGCCGTTGACACCAATTTTGGAGGCGGCGACCTCGCCGTGCTGAAAAAGATCGCGGCCTTCTCATTGCCCGTCACCGTCACCGGCCCTTATGTAGTCGTGGTAGGCAATCCCACCGCCAACTCCATTGGCGTCGTCGTGAGTGACTACCAAGCAGGCGATGGGCAGGCCGAGTGGCTCGCCATGGCCGACCTCGGCGGCAATTGGACTCCCGGTTACGGCGTCGTTCTCGGCCCATTCCCCTTTGATTGCGACGTCTTGCTGCAGCCCATGGTCACCTACAACCTCGCAGCCGATTTCAGCCACACGCCCTCTTGTGTCGGGGCCGCCGGGCCAGTGACATTTACCAACACCTCATCGCCCGTCTTCAGTGACCGCATGTACAACGTGCTCGCTTATGCAGGCACGACAGGCACAGGCGTCGATTGGGACTTTGGCGATGGCACCGTATGGCAGCAAGTCGTCGAGATCGACACCGTGTACAATTACACCGTCGGGGGCAATTATATCGCGACCTTGGTCGACACCTTGGTATCCTGGACCAATGGCTTTTGCATGGCAGACACCTCCATCGCGCTCACGGGGCCGCCGCTCACGCAGTTTACCGCCGCCGTCAACGGCAACATTGTCGACTTTACCGACATGACCGGTTCCTTGTCGGCAACCTACAGTTGGGACCTTGGCGACGGCAATACATCCACCTTGCAAAATGTGCAGCATACCTACGCCGCGCTGGGCACCTATTCGGTCTGCCTCACCGTCACCGATGTCTGCGGTACTGGCGACAATTGCCAAAACCTCGACATCGTGACCGTGGGCACCATGACCCCACCGCCGGGCGGCGCGTTCACGCTCTATCCCAATCCCAATCCCAATGCAGGCTTGGCCCACGTGGCCCTGCAATTGCCAGCAGCACAGCAGGTGCAGCTGAGCATCTACAACCACCTCGGTCAGCGCATGCAACAGCTGGAACTAGGGTCAGTGCAGGCAGGCGACTATGACCTGCCCCTGCAGGGCCTCGCCCCCGGCCAATACCTCGTCGAGCTGCGCACCGAGACCCTTATGGCCACACAGCGCATGCAGATATTGCGGTGAATTTTGGGGAATGATAGATGGGAAAGGCTGGGCTATGCTCGGCCTTTTTTGTGGGTGGGGG
Organism: Bacteroidota bacterium; assembly: GCA_031424495.1. Lineage (GTDB taxonomy): Bacteria > Bacteroidota > Bacteroidia > J057 > JADKCL01 > JADKCL01. Next base: position 19,633 of record JANPHP010000434.1, read on the forward strand.
GACAGAGAATGAATCATCTTGGATCTCGATTCTCGCGCCTATTCGTCTATCCAAACAAGAACCATAGAAATGCCCGTTCATCCGTGAAATGTCCCGTTCGTCCTTGGAGAGTGCCCGTTCGTCCGCCAGAATGCCAGCATTAGCCACGAGAAGCCGATTGGCTATATCGCCTACCTACCGATTCCGAATAAACCCGCCATGCATGCTTGCCTGCTAATGGCTCATGAAGAATGTGGCCTTCTATCTCCCCTGAAATATTGCCCAATAGCCTATTTGTGGCCTCAAATGACACTTAATCCACCTAAAACGTATTGTCCGCTCATCCTACTAGGCTGTTCAAGGTTCTTCTAGTCGGCTATTCGCAATTCTGAGTAGCAACGAATTACAACAGCTCTTCCTTTTTGGGCTTGCGCGCCCGTTCGTTCAATGGCGCTGCCACTTCGTCCTCCAGAATGACCCGTTTGTACATTGGGCCAATTTGCCATTTGCAGACAGCCTTACTTTGTCCCTGTCATCACGTCGGTGACTCGCCAGGAATGAATGGCGAAAAAAAAGAATCAAAATTCTGAGTGATGTTGGGAACTGTCGAATGGAATACAAGCTTGACCACGCAAATCGTCTCTCACCTGCAAAAGGTGTTGGGAAATCCGAATCGCACGAAAGCTAGGATCTGGCGCAATCCACTGCCCAATGATAGGGCGCTAGACCTCACGATCCGTATTCCACAACGCAAGCTGGCCGATCCAAAGCCTGATGCTTGATCCCGATTAGATTTTTTTTATTGTTGTTAAGGTTGTGAACCGAGGCCGTTTGTGCAGCAATGCGCAGCGGCCTCGTGCCTTTGCTGGAGTTGGGGCAGGGTCGGGTCAGGCCATGCCCCGACCCTGCCCCGACCCCTCCCGACTGCTGAACATTTGCTACACCTTGCACTTTGAATAAAATAGCCGATATTGGTATTGCGGTGACCGATAGCTTGCCGCTTGTTGCAAGTATTTTATTCTGAAAACCAATCACTTCAGCGTACAATGAAAAAACTCCTACTCGTATTGGCAGTGCAGATGATCGGTCTATGTGCTTGGGCGCAGACCACTTTGCAGGGCAATCTCAAAGACAGCAATGGCGAGCCCATTTCTGGGGCGACCATCGTGGAAAAGGGTACCAACAACGGTACGCTTTCCGATGGAGATGGTGTCTTTAAAATCACTTACAAAGACGACAAGTCGGTGCTGGTGATCACGATGATGGGTTTCGAGCCCCAAGAGGTCAAGCCGGGCATGAGCTCCACCCTCGATGTGGCGCTGGTTGAGAAGAGCTATCAGGTTTCGGGAATGGAGATTGTCGGTACCCGCAATCTCAACCGATCTGCCACAGAGACGCCTGTCGCGGTGGAGATCATTCCCATCGCATCGGTCACAAGTTCGACTGGGCAGATGGACCTGAATCAGGTGCTGCAATTTGTCTCGCCATCGTTCAACTCCAACCGGCAGTCTGGTGCAGACGGGGCAGACCACATCGATCCCGCGACCTTGCGTGGCCTCGGTCCCGATCAGACCCTCGTGCTCATCAACGGCAAGCGTCGCCACCAAAGTTCGCTCGTGAACCTCTATGGCACGCGTGGCCGTGGCAACACGGGCACTGACCTCAATACCATCCCCGCAGCAGCAATCGAGCGCATCGAGATATTGCGCGACGGTGCCGCAGCGCAATATGGTTCTGATGCCATTGCTGGCGTCATCAATATTGTGCTCAAGCAAAACACCGATGAATTTACCGGCAATCTGAATGTGGGTGGTTATCCCAAAAACAGCGCCTTCAGCGACATGGGCACCGGCATCAACAAAAGCATCGATGGCAACAACTACAACCTCAATGGGAATTATGGTTTCGGCATCGGCAATGGTGGCTTTGTGAATGTGACGCTCGATTACCTGCACCGTGGCCACACCTACCGCAATGCCACCGAGGTCGACAGTGCTGGCAATCCGCTGTTTCAGTACCGCCGGCAGTTTGGCGACGCTGAGCAAAACAACTTCAATGGCTTTTTCAATGCCATGATCCCCATCAAGGGCACGGCAGAGTTTTATTCATTTGGCGGATACAATTTCAGGCAAGGTGATGCTTATGCTTGGACGCGTGACTCATCCGACAGCCGCAATGTGCCCTCCATTTACCCCAATGGTTTTGATCCGCATATCCTCTCCAATATTGTGGACAAATCGGTCTCTGCAGGTCTGCGCGGCACGATCGGCGACTGGAGCGTGGATTTCAACAATACCATCGGCGACAATACATTTCACTACAATGTCGATGGCAGCTTGAACTCATCGCTCGGTGACAAATCGCCCACTAGCTTTGATGCAGGCGGATTTGGGCAAACCCAAAACACGACTGGCCTCAATTTTACCCGCAATTTCAAGGAGGCCCTGCAAGGCATCAACGTTGCCTTCGGTTCAGAATACCGCGTGGACAATTACCGCATTTTTGCGGGTGAGGAGGCGAGCTACCGCAATTATGGCGTGATCGACACCGTGATCAACGGCGTGGTGACCCCCTACGATGTGCTCGGCGCTGCAGCGGGTTCGCAAGGCTTTCCCGGCTATCAGCCGAGCAATGCCCTCAATGTCTACCGCACCAATCTGGGCGCTTATTTTGATGTCGAGGCCGATATTGTGAAGGGATGGACGGTCGCAGCAGCCGTGCGCGGCGAGCGCTACAGCGACTTTGGCAATGTGGGCACCTACAAGTTTGCCACACGTTATGCGGTCACGCCATGGCTGGCATTTCGCGGCAGCGCAAACAGCGGTTTCCGTGCGCCCTCGTTGGCACAGCTCAATTTTAATTCGACCTATACGAATGTCGTGGGCGGCGTGATCCAAGATCAGTTTCTCGCCAAAAACAACAGCAATATTACGAATGCCCTCGGCATCGGTCAGTTGACCCCCGAGCGTTCGCAATCCTTCAGCTTTGGCTTCACCGCCAAACCACTCAAATCGCTGTCTATCACGGTGGATGGGTATATGGTGAACGTGCGCGACCGCATCTGTCTCACGGGCACATTCAGCCCCAACACCGACTCGGGTCACGTGAATCTGCCTTGGGAAACCGAGTTGCAAAAGCTGAATGTCGTGGGTGCACAATTCTTTGCGAATGCGCTGGATACCAAGACCCTCGGCCTCGACATCATCGCGACCTACACGACACTGCTCGGCCCGGGTAGGCTGCAAGCATCGGTGGCCGCCAACATCAACAAGATGACGCTGAGCAGCATCCACACCTCCAATCTGCTGGAAGGTCAGGAAGACACATATTTTGGTGCACGTGAGAAGGCATTTTTGCTGGCCTCGGCGCCGCCATTCAAGGTCAATCTCACCCTCGACTACAAGATCAATCGCTTCAATGTAAACCTGCGTTTGGTGCAATTTGGCGGCGTGACGCTGGTGGATTGGGCTGGTCTCGACGACGTGTACAAGGCACGCCTCACCGCCGACCTCGCTGTGGGCTATAGCCTCACAGAAAAGGTGCGCCTCGTGCTCGGCAGCAGCAATATCACCAATGCCCTGCCCAGCATCCAAAACATCGACACCGAGTCTGGCGGTCGCTGGGACCCCGTGCAAATGGGTTTCAATGGCCGATTGGTCTTTGCAAGGTTGCAATGGAAGTTCTGATCGGGTGAACCGATCGTGTTGGCAAGGTGCGCCATG
>JANPHP010000435.1:0-10348 GCA_031424495.1 Bacteroidota bacterium
CCTGGGTCAGCAATTTCGAAATGCTGCGCAGCTTTTCGAGCGGGATTCCAGCTGAGGTCATGGCTTTGCGGGCGGCCGCGATCCGTGAATTTGAGCGTTTGGGCTTCCCGACGACCAAACACGAGGAGTGGAAATATACCAGCCTGCGCAGCCTGATTGCTGCCGATTATGCCCCAGCATTTCGTGCAGTACAGACAACAGTCGATCCAAAAAACAGCCTTTTCACCGAGGAAGTGCTCCCAGCAGGCATGCAGGGCAATTTGGTCGTCTTGGTCAATGGCCATTTTGACGCCGCATTGTCGCGCATCGCGGCGGGCAGTTTGGAAATCGGCAGCCTCAAGGCAGCCTTGGAAAGCGGCGATATAGCGGTCACTGACCACTACGGCAAAGTCGCTGAATTGGAAGGCCGTGCACTCGTGGCGCTCAACACCGCGATTGCTACTGACGGCGCTTACATCCGCATTCCTCAAAATACCATCTCTGAGCTACCCACCATCATCTTGCACCTCGCTTTTGGGGATGAAGTGATGGCACAGGGTCGGACATTGATCTTGGCGGATGCACATTCGCAATCCAAAGTCGTCGAAATTTGGCGCAATTGGAATCTTGGGAAGGTTTGGGAAAACCATGTCTCCGAGATCGTTTTGGGAGCAGGCGCGCATGTGGAGCTCATCAGCGTGCAAAATGAATTGGGCCTAAACTTCTCGCTCACACATTTTGCCCAAGTACACCAAGCCAAAGACAGCACATTCCGCTCCACCGTCATGAGTTCAGAAGGCAATATCATCCGCAACGATGTGCAAGCCCTGCACCTCGGCACCGGATGCAATACCTATCTCAATGGGCTCACTTTGCTCAGCGGCGAGACGCATGTCGATCACCACACCCTCGTGGATCACGCGCAACCCCATTGCTACAGCAACGAGACCTATAAATCTGTCCTCAACGGCAACAGCACCTGCGTCTTCAATGGCAAGGTGATGGTGCGCCCCGACGCACAAAAAACCAACGCCTTTCAGAGCAACAAGACCTTGCTGCTGAGCGAAGGCGCCACCGTCAATACCAAGCCGCAATTGGAAATCTTTGCCGATGACGTGAAGTGTTCCCATGGCGCGACGACAGGCCGTCTCGACGAGACGAGCCTTTTTTACATGCGCAGCCGTGGCTTGAGCGCCGACAAGGCCAAAGCCCTGCTCACATACGCCTTTGGCGCAGAGGTGCTTGAGCAGATCTCGATTCCCGAGTTGCGGGATTCGCTAGAAGCTTATTTGTTTGGAAGACTAGCAGCAGAATGATATGGAAGTGGTCGCAACAATGAAGCCTGAAGTGAAAGCATTTGATGTCGCCAAGGTGCGTGCAGATTTCCCAATCTTGCACACCCTGGCCAATGGCAAGCCATTGGTTTACCTCGACAATGCAGCCACTGGCCAAAAGCCGCAGGCTGTTATTGACGCCACGAGCGACTACTACGCCCACTACAACGCCAACGTTCACCGAGGCGTGCACTACCTGAGCGATCAGGCGACCCGCCTGTATGAAGGCGCGCGTGACCTGATCGTACAACGCATCCATGCACCGAGCAGGCACGAGGTAATTTTCACAAAGGGCACGACTGAATCCATCAATTTGGTGGCGAGTAGTTTTGGGGCAATGTTGCATTCGGGGGATGAAATCTTGATCTCCGGCATGGAGCACCACGCCAACATCGTGCCTTGGCATCTTTTGAGTGCACGCACGGGTGTGAAGGTGCGGGCGATCCCGCTCACAGATGCGGGCGAGCTCGACATGGCTGCCCTGCCTGCTCTGCTCAATGAACGCACCAAATTGGTAGCGATCTCCCACGTTTCGAATACGCTGGGTACGATCAATCCCGTGAAGGAAGTGATTGCCTTGGCGCATGCCGCAGGCATTCCCGTCTTGCTCGATGGCGCGCAAGCGATGCCGCACTTGCAAGTCGATGTGCAGGACCTCGACGTCGATTTTTATGCATTCAGCGGCCACAAACTCTTTGGGCCGACGGGCACAGGGATTTTGTATGGCAAGGAAAAATGGTTGAATGCCATGCCTCCTTACCAAGGCGGCGGCGACATGATCGACCGCGTGACCTTGGAGCACACGACTTTCAACGACCTGCCGCATAAATTTGAGGCTGGCACACCCAATATCGCAGGTTTTGCGGGCCTAGGCGCCGCAATCACCTACCTCAATGGCATGGACCATGCGGCTGCCCTGGCGCACGAGCAGCATTTGCTGGCCGTCGCGACCGAGCGCCTCTTGGAAATTCCCAAGTTGCGGATCATCGGCACGGCGCAGCAAAAGGTTGCCGTCATTTCCTTTGTGATCGATGGCATTCACCCAAGTGACGTGGGCACGCTACTCGACCACCAAGGCATCGCGGTGCGAACGGGCCACCACTGCACGCAGCCCTTGATGGAGCGCTTTCAAGTGCCTGCCACGACGCGTGCAAGTTTCGCATTTTACAATACCCTGGATGAGGTCGATCGCCTCGTGCAAGGGCTCCACAAAGTGATCAGGATGTTTCAATGATGGTAAATGTAATGGAGCAAATCGATCCAGAATTGGCATTGGACCTCGAAAACAGGACGATGGATGTCCTCAAGTCGATCTACGATCCCGAGATCCCCGTCAATATTTACGACCTCGGCCTCATTTATGAGGTCGCCGTGTCGCCCTTTGCGCATGTACACATTCGCATGACGCTCACGTCGCCCAACTGCCCAGTTGCCGGCAGTTTGCCCGGCGAGATCCAAAACAAAGTCGAGCTCATCCCCGAGGTCAAAAGCGTCGAGGTCGAAATTACATTCGACCCGCCGTGGGAGCAGAGCATGATGAGTGAAGAAGCGAAGTTGGAGCTGGGATTTATGTGAATTGACAATTGACAATGGATAATTGTCAATTGCATTCCTTATTTGATTGGTTTCCAATAATTTTGAGGGGATGGAAATTGTGCAGGCGGACTCAATGTTCTTTGTAATTCCGGTAAGTAACCGATTCTAAATCGACATCCTAAAAAGTGTCGATTCCCAATTGACGAAGCCGCTCACGATGCGAGATAAACTCCGTTGACCCAAGTTTCTCAATTGTCCATTGTCAATTCTCAATTGTCCATTCTAAAATAACACTAGTAAATATGTATCCACCAGAATTAGTAAGGCCCATGCGGGAGGAGCTCAGTACCAAAGGGTTCACTGAGCTACACACCGCTGAGGAAGTTGATAGCGTGATGCACATCCAAGACGGAACGGTGCTTGTGATGGTGAATTCTGTATGTGGTTGCGCCGCAGGTGCTGCCCGTCCAGGCATCTTGAAGGCGATCGGCACATCTGCCAAATTGCCGAATCATATCACGACCGTGTTTGCGGGCGTGGATCGCGAGGCCGTGGACAAAGCACGCGCCTACATGGCTCCTTATCCGCCATCGTCGCCAGCGATTGCCCTCTTTAAAGACGGCAACTTGGTGCACATGGTCGAGCGTCGCCACATCGAAGGCCGCAGCGCCGACATGATCGCCGCCAACTTGTTGGCAGCGTTTGATGAGTTTTGCTGAGCGCGATCTGCAATGCAAATGGAAAGAGGCCGTCTCGTAGGAGACGGCCTCTTTTGCTAATCTGCTGGATTTAGGCAACGAGATTGGGCTATTGGTGCCGTTTGGGGCTGATGTTTTGATCTTGTAGGCATGCCATACATGGCGTGCCTACAAGATCAAAACCAATATTCGCCCCTTCAACGTTGATATTTGCAAGAATAGCCACAATTCTAATCCAGTACTCCCGTTCGGAACCGACCTCAAACAATCTTCCCATTCTGAATCGATCCAAAAATTGAGATGCCGATTGAAAGTCTAGGATAGGCCAATCGATCGAATCGCTTGATTTCGACTTGGGGCCTGCAATAGGTACTCAATAATTGCACCTTTGTTCTCTGGAATAATGCCTTACTTGATTAAGCTTATTCATTCTTTTCAGATTGATCGGCTAGAATGGATTTGCTGATACAACAAGGATCAAAAAACCAGCTTATGAAAAATAAAATATCGGTTTTGATTGTATTCGCGCTTTTGGCGATCCATGCATCAGCCCAACCCGCGGGCGCATTTGACCCAAGCTTCAACGCTATAGGCTATCGCATCGAGGGCACAGGTACTTCTGATGATGCCTACGCCACGGCCGTGCAGATCATGGCCGATGGCCGCATCGTGGTCGCAGGCATCAGCGAGGGAGCTATCCTGCGTGAATTCCGGGTGCATCGCTACCTGCCCAATGGCGATCTTGATACCTCATTCGCCCAAATGGGAATTGTGCAATTGGCTGGCATGTCGTTGGTGGACAATTACATTCACGTGGCTTTACAGGCCGATGAGAAGATTTTGGTTGTGGGGACGACCGATCAAGGTGGCAATTATGGAGTCGTGCTGGGCCTCCTGAATGTGGATGGAACGATGGACTCAACCTTCGGAACCGCAGGGTGGGTGGTCGATCAAGACAGCAGCTACGGTCAAGGAGGCGTCAAGGTGTTTGTGCAAGCCGATGGCCGCATTTTGGTGGCCTCCACGGCTTATGACGCATTTAACCAAACCATCCAATGCTTGCGTTATATGCCCGACGGAAGCAAGGACCTCAGTTATGGCATCAATGGCAGGGCGATAGCCCCTTTGCCGCAAAACAACTCAGGTACCATCTCTGCCAAGCTGCAAAGCGATGGCAAAATCTTGATAGCAGGCTATGTCGACAGCGCATTTTACCACAAGCCCGTGGTCGTGCGATTTGATACTTCTGGAAATCCCGACAACAGTTTTGGCAATGGCAGTATCGCGACTTTGGCCTTGAATGCATTTTCCAACGATCTCATGGACATGGCCTTGGGGACAGCAGGTGAATTGTACCTCTGCGGCAATGCGTTTGGCACACCGGGCTATGAGAAAATTGCGGTGCGCAAGCTTGATGCAATGGGCGTGGAAGACACGAGTTACGGGCTAGGTGGGGTGGCGCTCCTTGGTTTGGGGGGAACAGACTGTTATCCCGCGGGCATAGCCACAAATGCGGCGGGGCAGGTCGTCGTGACCGGTGATTCTGAAGGATTGCAAATCAGCTTTTTGGTTGGGCGATTGAATGCGGACGGAAGCTTGGATGCTAGCTTTGGGGGCAATGGCGTCACGGCCGCGCCGCTAGGCAATTCTCTGTCGCTTGCATTTGCTGTTGCGATACAAGCCGACGGCAAAATCATCGCCGTCGGCGATGGTGCAATCGGTAGCCAACCGCCGCTTTCATTTGCCATCGCGCGCTATTTGGGCAGCCCTTTTGTAGCTGTTGAGCCATCCGCTCCGCAGCTCGGACTCACGATCTTTCCCAATCCGGCAAGTGCGTATGCAACCCTGCGTTTGCCTTTTGACGATGTCTCCTCGTTGCAAATATTTGACATGCAGGGTCGCCCCATGGCAATCTCCCATGGGATGGAGAAGCTCCGAGACGCTGAATATTTGGTGGATGTAAGTGAATTTGCCGCCGGAATTTATTGGGTGGTGGCTCGATCTGCTACGCAGTCATCCACGATGCGATTGGCCGTCGTTCATTCGCGTTGAAGATGCACTGGGCGATGCAATTTGCATTGCCAGCGGTACCGACGGAAAAACAGGCGTTTTGTACGGAGCCTAGGCAGGCTGTCGTTCGATGGAAGTAGCATGGCTCGGCAGCGATGACTTCCTGATCCGTTCATTCCTCCAAAAGCTACCAATTGGCAGCGCACAAAATTCGCAATGCAAAGCTGAATTAAAAATAGAGGCATGATTTGTGGTAGTATTAACTTAGTTGTGTCAAGGTCATTGTCACCGACGCTCGTTTCTTTTTTCGTTTGTCACCCAATTAAAAAATTTCATGAAAAATTTCATCTCCACCTTGACGTTGGTTAGTCTATTGAGTTGTGGCATGTTTGCCCAAAGCCCAGGCTCACTCGACCCGACGTTTAACCAAGTCGGCTATCGTGCCGATGTCACGCAAGACACGATACGCAGCAGTGAGGTCGACCTCATGCCCGATGGGCGTATCGTTGCTTCGGGCATTTCTGAAAATGGTCCCGATCGGTTGATCCATGTTTTCAGGTATCATGTGAATGGCAATTTGGACACTACTTTTGCCCACACCGGGCACGTGATCGTGCACGGACCTAAGGTTCAATCCGATTATCATGATGCCACCTTGCAGGCAGACGGCAAGATTCTCCTCTATTACCAAGCCCCTGCGAGCCTCGACGGCGTCAATGTCGTGGGGCGCCTCAACCTCGATGGCACAATGGACGCCACCTTTGGAAATGGCGGTTGGGTATTGGACTCTACCAATTACCCGATCGGCTATCCCAATGAAGTCATTGTGCAGCCTGACGGCAAAATCTTGCTCACAGGTCGCTATACCGACGAAAACGTCTACACAGATGGGTTTTATGTACAGCGCTTGCTGCCCAGCGGCATGCCCGACCTCGCCTATGGAACGGCAGGTTATGGCTATGCACTTACGCCCGCATTTTCGTTGCAATGTATCGCAGCTGAGTTGCAGCCCGACGGCAAGCTCCTCTTCGCAGGTTATACCTATGACACCCTTAGTTTTGTCAACCACAACGCAGTGCTTGGTCGCGTGAATAGCAATGGTACCACAGACACGGGATTTGGCACGAATGGTTACGTGTGGAACACGACTGTGCCTTTGTATGAGTTTGCGAAGGATGTCGCCATCGGTTTGCAGGGCGAGATCTATGTCGCCGCAGACAATCCCAACTCGACCCAGGGCCAAGACTATAATTTGGTCCAATTTTCCAGCGCGGGCGTGCTCAACACGAATTTTGGTACAGGCGGATGGATCGAGATTTCAGACGGATTCAATGATCTATCGATCCAAGCGATTGAGGTGCAAGCCGACGGCGGTGTGTTGACGTTGAGCATCGGTTCTGATATCCAAGGCAATACCGAGGTGCCCAATTTGATCAGGCTCACGCCGAGCTTCGTAAGAGATCCCAATTTTGGTACCAATGGCCTTGCGAATCCTGTGCTCAACAACCAAGGCCTGTCACCTGATGCGATGGCATTGCAAGCCGATGGCGCCATCGTCGTGGCGGGCACTTCCTCAATGGGCTGGTTGGATGGCAATATGACCGTGGCACGTTACAATGGACTGCTCGCTTTGGCAGCCGAGCCTGCCATCGCGGCTGCAACCATCATGGAGCTCTATCCCAATCCCAATGCTGGGCTTGCACAAATGCGCCTCACCTTCCCAGCGAGCTGTGAGGTCACCGTGCGCCTCTGTGACATGCTCGGGCGCACGGTTGCACAACCCTGTGCACATCAGACGCTCACCGCAGGCACGCATGTGATGACCGTAGACGCGCAGGCATTGCCCGCGGGCACCTACCTTTTGCATGTGCAGACCGACGCGCAAGTGCAAACGCAGCGCATGGTCGTGACGCACTGACATCCTACACTGCTACAAAGGCAGCATGTCGGTTCCTGCGGGATCTGCCATGCTGCTTTTTTCATTTGGGAATCGCTTGTCGCTGCCGATCCTCGCCGTTGTGATTCGCAACACTTGCAAATCGCATTCGACTTGGGACCTGCTTTTCCCAAAAAGTGCTTAAAATTTAAAACAAGACAGTGAGGTTTTCAGTCATATAGGTTTTTACCCATGATACCGAGATGGAAGTGATCATCCCCTTGTTTTCATTGATAGCCCTTGAGGTCATATTGGGCATCGACAATATTGTCTTCATTTCTGTCTTGGCAGATAAGCTGCCCGAGCAAGAGCGCAAGAAACTTCGGTTTTGGGGACTCGGCCTAGCCATGGTGCTGCGACTCATTTTGCTCGCAGGGATTGCTTGGATCTTAAAATTGGACCAAACCTTGTTCACGGTTTTTGAGATCGGCTTTTCTGGAAAGGGATTGATCCTCATATTCGGAGGTTTGTTCCTGATCTACAAGAGCGTAAAGGAAATTTACCGCAAGACCGAAACCGATGAAAGCGGTGTGCCTGGCGTGCCCGCCAAAAGTGGGTTTGGTCGGCTGCTGGGCGAAGTGATTTTGTTGGATCTGGTATTTTCTGTGGACTCGATCATCACTGCAGTGGGAATGGTACAAGCGTTGTGGGTCATGTACACGGCCGTGATCGTGACCGTGATCATCATGATGGTTGCCTCAAGGCCGATCAGCAATTTCATCAGCAAACATCCTTCCTTCAAGATCTTGGCGCTTTGTTTTTTGTTGATGATCGGCGTGTCCCTGATCGCCGAGGGATTCCATTTTGAGATTCCCAAGGGTTATATCTACTTCTCGATGGCCTTTGCCTTCATCGTGGATTTGATCCAAATGAAAGCTGTAAAGCCCAAAAAGTGAATTTATTAGCGTAGGATCAGCCGTTTCGTGATGTATGCATCCTCCTGGGCGATGCGCAGGGTGTACATTCCCTTGGGGTAGGCTCTGAGATCGATTTGAATCCCAGGTGCAGTCAGGTGGGTGTCGATTAACAACTGTCCCAGGCTATTGAGGAATTGTAATTGTAGCGTTGCATCGATATTGGTTTGCAATTGCACCCAATCCTGCGCAGGGTTGGGATAAATGCTGATGGCTGCCTGTTTTAAGTTGCCGACGGCGGTGCTGCACGGCACGGCTGCCACCGATTCCTGTAGGCCATGTTGAATGTAGTTAGGGCAGAGGCTCGGCGCAGCTGAGGCTCGATACACGCCAGTTTGGTAGACGACGAGGGTGGTCGAGTCTGCCCCGGTAATGACCACATTATTGAGATACCAAGTGATCAATGTATCGTAGGGCATGCCGAGGGTAATCGTCATTGAGTCGCCTTCGCAGAAATTCAAACCTGCAGGACCGGGCACAAAATTTCCATCAAGGATGTAATCTAGCCCGGCGAAAACCCAGCCGTCTACCAAAGCCTCGGGGGAGCGCTCTGTGCAGCCGGCAATCGTAGCATCGACCGAAAAGTAAGTGAGCCCGGCGTTGGAGGGCACTGCATAGTCCTGCAGGGTGGCCCCGCTGATGATGGTTGTCGTGCTTGATCCGTAGGGGCGGCTCCACCATTGATAGCTGTCAGAAGCTTGGGTGGTGATGGTGCCACCCTCGTTGGGGCAGAGGATGAGGTCGCCCGTGATGGTGGGATTGTGGTTACATTGGGCGCGCAAAAGGAATGGTACGAGTACAAAGAGCAAGACCGTGAGGAGTTTAGCGAGTGCTTTCATTGTATGAATATAGCAAAATCCTTGGAGTATCGATCGATGGGGAGGAGCCGATTTCTGAAGTTTTGGTACTGCTTTAGCCGAGATCCAGATTTTGTGCTACCTGCGAATTCCACGACAGGGTTCTAGGTGAATTCCTATCTTTACCCAAACCGACGGCTGACCCAAGGCTATGCAGGATTTTGCTTAAGAGAAATGCAATTTTCAATTCGAATACCGCAAAATTGGAGACTAGCATTCTTGGCTTGTCTGGTCATGTACACCTTTTTGGTTGCTTATTGGATGCTTTTTGGGTTTGGCAGGCAAGTGCAAGCAAGCTATCGATACAATTTTGTGCCGCTGCAAACGATTGAAGTTTATTGGCACTGGATGCGCAGCCACACCCGCGATTCGGTGATCAATCTTCTCGGTAATGTCCTCGTTTTTGTGCCTTTTGGTGGCTTGATCCCCTTGGCGATCGGAGGCGGATGGTGGCGCATGTTGGCGGTACATTCCGCTGGCATCGTTGTGTTGGAAGTCGCTCAATTGGTGAGTAAACGGGGTAGTTTGGATGTCGACGATTTTATCCTGAACACCTTGGGCGCCATGCTGGGCTATCTTTTGCTCACGATCGTTGCCAGCTTTTTTTCCCAGCGACGGGTCTCCCAATTGCCGTCTACAAGTCCTTGAATTATAATTTTTTGTGTCGTTTTGCTCGACATTGATCATCATCTGCCTCGCATCGGTAGCTTTTCGGCCAAAGGGGCAATGGCATCCGATGGGGATTCCTCCAAAATACATTTGCAAGTTTTTGAGCCTTTTGTCATCCAATGAGGTGCGGGCATCAAGGGAGCGCGCCTCAGCAGATTTGCATTCTTGAGGTGCAATGTGTAAGCTCGGAATCAGAAATGAGAAATGGACAGCGATATCAGGGGAATGTACGCGAACGGGCAAAGCGATTTGCTGGTTTTTTTTATTGTCCAGCCACTCCTGTCCTAAACGATTTCATATTAGGTTCAAAAGTATTGAATTCTTTAAACTGAGGCCGTTTCCTCTTGAGCTTTGTTGACCAATCCCCTACCATAATCAGAACAATGAAAACTGCACGGGTGGAGGGCCTTCCTCG
>JANPHP010000436.1:0-25825 GCA_031424495.1 Bacteroidota bacterium
GCAGATTCGATTTTTTCCGGAATCCAACAATAGCGCCTCAAGACCAAATTATAAGGGTCACCATGCGAAATCTCGACATCGACGGCGGTGCGAAACTTGAGTCAATAACCCTCAGTTCCGTATTGGAATAATGGCCATCGTTGCAAAAAACATGGATGTAATCTGGTAGGCACGCGATGCATCGCGCGCCTACCACATCACACACAAACCCCAATGACGCCACGGACAACGGCCCAAATCCCCGCTGATGACCGCAGTCACCTTTGAGGTGACCCATAACACCTCAAAGGCCTTATCATATCACCTCGTAGGTAATAGCATATCACCTCGGAGGTAATATCATATCACCTCGGAGGTAATAGCATATCACCTAAAAGGTAATAGCATATCACCTAAAAGGTAATATCATATCACTTCAAAGGTGATATCATATCACCTCGGAGGTAATATCATATCACTTAAAAGGTGATAGCATATCACTTCGGAGGTGATAGCATATCCCTTCGGAAGTGCTATGCTATTAGCTTAGGATACAAATGATTGACAAAAACGATGTAAATGTATCGCTTGAAGATCGGTATTTCTATTCCGTAAATACAACGTCATTCATTGCGCACAGATGCACCTTGCACGGCTCCCGCATTCCCCTGCCAACGCGCCATTTCCCCTCAAAAGGACTCTCCAAATGCAAAATAGAAACCCGTCGTGTGATTGCCGACCGCAAAGTCGATGCGCAGGTTTACATTGTCTTTTTTGTCCATGAGAAATCGGATGCCGGCACCCGTAGTGTACTTGAAGACCTGCATTTGGTAGCGTTGTTGCCAATTCCAGACCTCGCCAGCGCCTACAAAAGCGGTCATGCCCAGCCGCCAAAACAGCGGCAAACGGTACTCTGCTTGCAAAGCCATATAGTTTTGGTCGCGGTAGCGCCCTTGGTAGTAGCCCCGCATCTCGCGGTCGCTGCCCATGAGCCCGAGCAGGCGCAGGGGTGGCGTGCCCGTCTGCAAGAGCGCGTATCCCTGCAATGCGAGCACATGCTTGGGCGTTGGCCGCAGGTATTTGCGCAGGTCCAGCTCCGTGCGCGTGAAGCCAAATTGGCTGCCGATGTAGCGCCCGAAACCGAGGCTACTCACCGAGAGGTAGGTGCCGCGTCGCGTATTGAGCGGATTGTCGCGCGTATCGAGCGAGAATGCAGGACCGATGCCAAGCGACAATCCGCCGTCGTAGCCGGCGGGATGCAAGGTCTCGATGAGGCCGCCCGAGTCGGCGACGATCTTGAAGACATTCTGCAACTTGGCGCGCAGGCCCACATAGATATTGTTGCGCACCTGCCGCAGGCCGCGCGCCTCGAGCTCGAGGCGCGTCATGTCCACAAGCTCGACATTGCTCTTGGGCAAGGCTGCGCCGATGCCCCAATAGTTTTCAGGGAATTTGCGAAAGCCCACCAAGCCGTCGAGCGCCGTTTTGTTCTTGCGGGTAAAGAGATTCCATCCCGTCTCGATGATCAATTGTTTGTTGATGGTATAGGTGAGCTCTTGTTTGGCGCTCGAGAGTCGGGTGAGCGAGTCGTCTTGCCAGAAACGCAAGGTAAAGAGCGCCACAGCACCAAAATAAAGGCGGGTCTCAGGCGCAAAGCCGACGGTCGGCACCGGCAGCACGCCGATTTTGTGGACTTTTTTGGGTGGCGGGATAATGGTGTCGCCGGGTGATTGCCCCCAAACGCCCTGCATGAGTGCGCTGAATAGGATCAAGAGGCCAGTATAAGCTATTTTCATAGAGAATATTGAATCGGAAATCAAAAAAGGCCTCGCAAAGGCATGCGAGCTAGGCTAGGGACTCCAGAGTGCCATGCCGTGAGCGGGTGATAGCGACTGCAAGGATCCAATCGCCGCAGCGCAAGACTTGCGCTGCGGCTAGTTGGATCAGATTTTTCCCCGCGCGACCTTAGCTGGGAATGATAAACTGAGGACCGGCCATCGTGCCGTCTGCGAGGCCCGAGGGCGTCTGCATCAATTCGACCGCTTGCAATCCCATCGAATACATGGCTCCAAAAGCGCCGCTGATATTGTCGGGATAGCCATTGAAGGTCGTGTGGAGCGATGCCAGCAGGGCTTGGTAAGACTCCGTGAATTGGTCAGACAAGAGCTTGGCCCGCGATCCATCAGGATAGGTCACCAAGCTGGGATTGTCCACCATATTCCATACGCCAGCGGGATCAAACGGAATCTTTGCGCCCGTGTAGCCATATCCGCCGCCGATAGCTTTTACCAACTGCCGTCCCTCTACAATCTCGGAAAACTTGTAGTAATGCGACAATTCAGCATCTGCATCATTGGGGTCTTTGAAATTGCAACCCTCGCCTTGATCCTTGATCTCGTCGATTGCGTCGAGTGCATCTTGCAGGCTTTGGATCACGTAGAGCGTTCCCGTACCGCGCCATTGGGTCACCTGTTTGTCGGCATTGCCAAACGTGATCGCACCCGAGTTGCTGAGCACTGTCAAGGATTTTTTCAATTGGTCATAAAACCAGCCAATGGTATAGGTCTCCGTTTCTACCCTGCCTTCGCCATTGACCTTGCCTGCAGCCTGGGCCTTTTCCGCCATTTTGGCTCTGAGGTGTACGCCCGGCCTGATCCGCTTCATGCGCTCGACGAGCATCTCCTCGGGTGTCTCGATGTCCATGAAACAATCCCTGATGTGGTCGATGGAGGCCTTTTTGAGCTCGACGGTGAGTCCAAGGCGCAAGCCACCCGGCAACGAACCCGGATAGTTGGGGATGAATCCCGGTTGCCCGATGGCGGGACTGCCGCCGATGGAGATCAGGATGTTGCAGACGAGGGCCATGTGCAGCATTTCCTCGATCACCACACTTTTGATCAAGTCGGCCACCTCAGCATTGGCACCTTGCTTGATGCTGTACATGGCTGTGAGGTAGGGCGGTATCGTCGAGTGCTCAAGCTCGATGGCGATTTGCAGCGCCTGCATGAGTTGCGACACCGAGTTGGTATCAAAATAGACGGGATTTGCCAACCACTGGAGCAACATCGCCTGCTTGGGCGCTGAGAGGTCGCGCGTGACAGGCATGTAATTGGGATTGCTGATGGGGGTATTGAAGACATTGAGCAGCATGTGGTTTTGTTGCATCACGCTGCCAAAGTTGCTCAGGTCCACGATGCGCTTCATGACCGGGTACAGGTCGGCATACTGCTGGAAGATCGGCTGCACATCCGCAATCCACGTGGGAGTCTGGGGAATGGTGTAGGCGTTGAAAACGAGCAGATTCAGGAGTTGGCTGGGGTTTTGTACCGAGCCAAGTGGCGGGGCCGTTGCGCCCAATTGATAGGTGATGCCATACACCTGCCCATCGATATAGCCACGCGGATTGCCGGGATCGGTGGCGTGAATGGACAAGGTCGCAATGCCTTGCTCATTGGTCTCGATTTGGAAACTAGTTTCTGTGATGCCGCTGCCTGGGAAACTGAGGGCACTCGCAGGCACGCCTACGGGCGGGCCCGGGATCATGCCAGGCGCTTGCACGACAAAACTCTCCATGAGGGTATTGTCGATGCAGAAGCTGATCGTCTGGCTAGGGTAGGGCAGCCCAAATTTGGTCGCATACAGCGTCGCGCCGATGGTTTCTGGCGGATTGAAGCGAAACACAAATTGGTCGGCGCGTACAAATGTCCCGTCTGCCGACTCCGATGCAAAGATCGTGGCGGCCCCCCCGCCTGCGGGCTGCATGAGCACGATCGGGTTGTTGGCTATTGCGGTTTGTTGATTAGCGTTCAGCGGCAACGACACAATGCCAGCAGTCTTTTCATACCAGGTGGGATTGCTGTAATCGATCTCACCGATGATGACTTGTTTGCCACTCGCGTCGGTGGTGGCGACATAGAGATTGCCAAAGCTCAGAATCGGGCCATTGAGCGCTGAGGTTGGTAGGCTGTTGCCGAGATCCAAGTGCAAGGAATTGCCTTGCACCAAGCCATAGGCGGTGTTGAGGCCCGGCGTGGTGCCGGGTTGTGCGAGCAGCACGCGGCCGCTCACAAACTGGGCTGGCTCGCCTGGATAATAGACGCCAATGGCTCCCGTGACGCGGCCGAAGGTGAAGTCGGCGGTGGTCATGTCATCGTTGTAACTGTCCACATTGAAGCGGATGCTCAGTTGCATTCCCGTGCCCATCGCATCCTGCAAATCTTGCAAGAAGCGTGAGCCGGCCGATCCGATGATCGACTTGGTGAGGTCCACAATGCTTTGGTAATAGGCTCCAAAAAAGGAGTCGGGTTGACCTTTTGGAAAGCGCGCCCAGATATCGCCAAAGGAGCAGACCTGCATGTCGCCACCAAAGCCTATGTCTCCGCCCTTGCTGCCAAGAAATACTTGAAATCCCCAGATGGCAGAGACCATTTGCTGCTCAGCATCCAAGTCGACCAGCTTGCCTTCGACGCGGTCCACCACAGAGTTGATCGGCATACCCACTACGGGGTCGAGCGCACTGTCGTCGCAAATCGTGCCGTCGCTGTACTGCACTTGCTGCACGCTGCAATCTTTGAATCGCCAAGCGCCTGTGCCCTTGGGGTTCCACCAGCCATTGGAAACCCCTGCGCCGGGGAGGTCATAATTGGGCTGGAACGTAGCCGTGTTAAAGTGCTCCGGGTCGTTGTTGACGGTTGGCGGGTCTGCCTGGAATTTTCCTGAAAAGATCAGGCGAGGAAACTGAAGATAACTCATAGTGATTGGATTAGGGTAAAATGATCATTTTTTGGCAATGAGCCATAGACCGCGAATCCCGGTGCACACCCTTTTGACGAGCATGCCTTCTAGCATCTTGGTGCATTTCGATAGTTGGTAAACGTTGGAAACTCAGTCTCAGAAGAACGAATTCAATCTTAATGAAAAAATCTGGCAAATCCAATCCGTAGGAGACTTTGAAAGTGGTGTGGATGGGGGAGGGGAATGGAGGGAATATATTATGGTCCATAGTGCTATACTTGCCGAAATTATGATTTGGAAAAAAGTAATATGCTTGTCCGGACCTTTGGCAGTAGGTCAAAGAATTTGTCATTTCGACCGGAATCTTTTGGTATTTGCAAGGCTCTGGAAGAGCCGCAGCAAATCCCAAAAGATGTAGCGTCCCGCACTGCGTGCGGGACGCGCCGATCAATGTACCTCCTACTAAATGGCCGCTATGATGCGGCGCTCTTGGCGTTAATTGTAAATAGCAGCTTTCAAGGAAGAGGTGTATCTATTTGCGCTAGATTTCTCCGCTACGTGATCGGCTCTCCGCCTAGGCGGATCTATCGATCACTCCAGTCGAAATGACATGGCCTAATGGATACCTATTGGCAAAGTTCCCAAAAAGCCTCCCAAAAAATATTTTTCCCTCCACACACCAAAGCCACCGATTGCTGCATCTCTCCCCCAAAGACGACTCCTCTGCGCTGCTTGGAATACTGCCGCGCAATGAAACACAATCGTTTATGGTCACGAAAAAAAATATTTTAGAAAAATGAAAAAGCCCACTACCATCTTTGCGCTGCTTGCAATAGTTTTGACAACTGCTCTATTCTCTTTGGCCTGTCGCAATGAGCAACGAAACCCAGATGGCCAAAGTATCACTCCAATTCACAATGTTTCCATGAAAACACAAGACAGTGAGTTCGCATCCATCACATTCAAAACCGGGCTCGACAACACAAAGTACCTTTACAACGAGGCGGGCAATGTAGGCTATTATTATGTAGAGGCCAAGGCCAGGGAATTTGCAGCAAAGGGCGAGACGCGCACCCCGCTCAATATTTCCCTCGTCATCGACCGCAGCGGCTCGATGCAAGGTGACAAACTCAAGCATGCCAAGCTTGCCGCGCAATATGTGATCGATCAGCTCTCGGCAGAAGATTATGTCTCCATCGTGCAATATGACGATGCTGTGGAGGTGGTTTCCACATCCAACCGTGTGGGCGACAAGCAATTGCTCAAGCGCAAGATCGATGCGATCCAAGACGGCGGCTCCACCAACCTCGGCGGCGGCATGCTCGAAGGCTACAAGCAAGTGAAATCCACCTACCGCAGCGGCTCGATCAACCGTGTATTGCTGCTGTCTGATGGCCTCGTAAATGTCGGCATCACGAGCAATGAAGAATTGCAGCGCATCGCCAAGACCCAAAACCTTGAGCATGGCATCACCATTTCGACATTTGGCCTCGGCCTCGACTACAACGAGAACCTGATGACCAATATTGCGGAGTATGGCAGCGGCAATTATTACTTTATCCGCACCCCAGAAGAGGTGTCGAGCATCTTCCAAAAAGAACTCCACGGCCTGCTCAATGTCGTCGCCCAAAATGCCACACTCACGATCGATTTGCCAGAAGGACTCAAACTCGCCAAAGTATTTGGCTACACCTACGTCCAATCCGGCAACCGCATCACGATCAGTTTCCGTGACATTTTCTCAGGCGAAACCAAGGCTGTCTTGTTGCGCTTCGCGCAATCTGGCAGAGCCCCTCGCTACGATATTGCGGCAGCGCTCACCTTCAATGACGCGACGACTTCTGAAAAGCCAGGCCGCAAATTGGAGGCCATCGATGCACTGTCTCTCGCGACGAGCGTTGAGGATTTCAGTGCTGCCATATCGGCGACCGTGAAATCGCAGGTCGTGCTCTTTGAATCCAACGAAAAGCTGGAAGAAGCCATGCGCGAAGTCGACGCCGGCAACTATGAAGTCGCCCGTCAGCGCACCGCCGAAAATGCCGCTTACCTCAACTCAAACGCCGTCTATGTCGAGTCCAGCAAGGAACTGCAAGTGCAAATGCAGACCAATGCCGGCTACCAAACGCAGATCAGCGAGGTGGAAACCATGGGTGAATCTGAGCGCAAACTGATGCAAAAATCATCCAAGGTCGCCAACTACGACACACGCAAGAAGCGCTAATGTAAACGGCCTGCCGTGAGGCTAGGACTGAAAACACGCACAAGGCCCGTCACTTCGCAAGAGGTTGCGGGCCTTATGCATTGCGGCGATTTGCCTGACAATCCCAGTAGCAACCCAGATCTTATGCAAGCTTAATGGTCATGCCCATGCTCCACGGGCGGAACCTCGCCATTCTCCACCCGCCGCACAAAGTCCATGTCGATGATGAAGAGCTTGGGTTCCAGGATTGGATTCAATTGAAAATCCAGAATTTCGGTTTCGATCGTGAGGCCCTCGCGCAGGTAGATGGTGTATTCCTCGATCAGGCCCGACTTGCGGCCGATGCCGATCATGATCATCGGTGGGGAGAGGTCCTCGGTTTGGGCCGTGAGCCGCATGCGCAGCACCGACTCAAAAGTGTCTGCCCATTCAAACTGAAAAGGAAACTTGTGGACCTCGTAAATGCCGCCCGCAGACAGGTCGGGGCCGACATAAGGTTCAGGAAAATTGATCGCGCCAAAGCCTTTGCTCCAGTTCATCGTTTGGGTTCCATCGCAAATCGTTTGATCCTCAGGGAAATCGAGGTGGTATTTTTTGCCTTGGTAGTAAATTTTGCCCATATCGCGCTCATCGCCCATGACAAAGCCGACCGTGGCACTGTAGGAATCCAAGGCCTTGAAACGGGCCTCAGCGGCACGCAGTGCATCCACGGGATTTTGCGCTATCAGCTGGCCTACCCACAGGCAAATCAGCAGCAAAGTAGCAGGTCTCAAGTGTTTCATCTTGTTAATTTAGGCATTCACGCAAGATTCCCAAACCTATGGGTTTTAAGCGGTCTCGCTTCTAGCCTTCAACCCGCGGGCCTCCACGCCCATGTATTGGCGGGTGAGGTCGCCATATTTCTTGGCGACATAGCCGCTAAGCCAGCCAGAAACGTCGATCGTCAGGACGACTTTGACACCATTGCCATTGGATGTGATCCAATGCCCAGCC
The DNA here is from genome assembly GCA_031424495.1 of Bacteroidota bacterium. Taxonomy (GTDB): domain Bacteria; phylum Bacteroidota; class Bacteroidia; order J057; family JADKCL01; genus JADKCL01. The sequence goes on from JANPHP010000436.1 coordinate 7,907, forward strand.
TTCATCCGCAATAGAAAATTGCCTGTGACCCATTCAAAACCTTTGTCGGGCTCGACGACCGTGAATTTCCAAACGGCGGGCTGTAGTTCTGGCTGCAGCACCTTCACGCGCTTGCCGAGCGCGATCGGCTGCGGGTCGAGCAGGGTCATTTTGGAGATCGACGAGGTCCATTCCGGCCAACGCTCCAGGTCGCGCATCACCTCCCACACCCGCTCAGGTGTCGCTGTGATGTCGATTTCGGTTTTGAATTGGTGTATTGCCATCACAAAGCGCTTTTGATGCTGAGCCGAAATCAAGCAAACTTTTGCGGGATTGGCAAGCTGGGCTCAGGCCTTCAGGTCAATCTCCTTCAGGTTCTGAATCCGGTTGCGGGCGAGGAACTCATCGATGGTCTCGAAGTGCTCGATCACGCGTTTGTCTTTGAATTCAAAGACCTTTTGCGAAAGGCCCTGCAAGAAATCGCGGTCGTGAGAGACCAAGATGAGCGTGCCGTCAAAGTCCTCCAAGGCTTCCTTGAGCACGTCTTTGGACTTGAGGTCCAGGTGGTTGGTCGGCTCATCGAGGATGAGCACGTTCACCGGCTCGAGCAGCAGCTTCACCATCGCGAGGCGTGTGCGCTCGCCACCGCTGAGTTGGCTGACTTTTTTCTCGATGTCGTCGCCGCTGAACATGAAGCGGCCGAGGATGTTCTTGATCTGCGTGCGAATCTCGCCTTTGGCGACCTCGTCCACCGTCTGGAAAATCGTGAGATTGGGGTCTAGGGTCGCAGCTTGGTTTTGCGCAAAATAGCCCACCTTGGCATTGTGGCCGAGCTCGCAATGGCCTTCAAAGTCGATCTCGCCCATGATGGCCTTGATCATCGTGGATTTGCCCTCGCCGTTGCGGCCCACAAAGGAGACTTTTTGGCCGCGCGCGATGCTCATATTGGCGTTGTGGAAGACGACCTGCTCGCCGTAGCGTTTGGTGAGGTCCTTCACGGTCACAGGCGTGTCGCCCGAGCGCTGCGAGGGCGGGAAGCGCAGTTTCAGCGACGAGGTGTCGATCTCGTCGATCTCCACGATCTCCAGCTTCTCCAGCATCCGCTCTCGTGAATTCACCTGATTGGTCTTGGAATATGTGCCCCTGAAACGCTCGATGAACTCGGTCGTCTCGGCGATGAAGCGCTGCTGCTCCTTGTAAGCCTTGATTTGGTGGGCGCGGCGCTCCTCGCGCAGCACGAGGTAGTGCGAGTAGTTTGCCTTGTAATCGTAGATCTTGCCCATCGTGACCTCGATCGTGCGGTTGGTGATGCGGTCGATGAATGCCTTGTCGTGGGAAATCACCATGACCGCATTCGCCTTGTTCACCAAAAAATCCTCCAGCCACATCACCGACTCGATGTCGCAGTGGTTGGTGGGCTCATCCATCAAGATGAGGTCGGGCTTTTGCAGCAAGATCTTGGCGAGCTCGATGCGCATCCGCCATCCACCACTGAACTCTTTTGTTGGGCGATTGAAGTCCTCGCGCCTGAATCCCAGGCCCTTGAGCGCCATCTCGACCTCCGCATCAAAATTGCTGGTTTCGATCGTGTAAAACTTCTCGCCGAGGTCGGTCACCTTCTCGATGATGGCCATATACTCCTCAGAGTCGTAGTCGGTACGGGTTTCGAGTTCCTTGTTGAGGTGGTCCATCTCTGCTTGCATTGAGATCACCTGCTGAAACGCCTTGGAGGTCTCCTCAAACACCGTGCAGGTGTCTTCGGTGAGCAGGTGTTGGGGCAGGTAGGCGATCACAGCGTCCTTGGGCGCGCGCACAGAGCCTTTGGTCGGCTTTTGTGCGCCGGCGATGATCTTCATGATCGTGGATTTGCCCGCGCCATTCTTGCCCATGAGGGCGATTTTGTCTTCAGGATTGATCGCAAAAGAGACATCGCTAAAAAGCGTCTGCCCACTGAATTCGACTGCGAGACCGTCTATGGAGATCATAATTTTCTTTTTTGGAGGGCCAAAGGTAGGGAAAATGCGGATCAGCGGAGCGAAAGTTTGGCTTCTCGGAGGCAATGTTTGGCTCAATGAACGCGTTTAGGTCCCCTGAATCCGAGGCCTCTAGCCGAAGGATGATCGACTATTTGCCTCGGGCAAGCAAAATAGACCTTGTTTGCCAGAGGCAAATGTTCTGCTTTCGGTCTCGCAGAGGCCTCCTGCTCGCTAGGAATCTCTATCGTATTGCCTAGTTCCCTTCCATCAAATGCACAAAAGGGAGCACTCGCGCCGCGTCATCTGCCTGTAAACGCAGGAAATAATACCCGCCTTCCAGCGTCGACAACGGAACCGCAATATCGTTGCCCTCTGCCAGCAATTGCCGTTGCAGCACCATTTTGCCAGACAAATCCATGATCTCGAAGGTCACGGATTTTCCCGCAAAATCTCCACGCAATCTGAGTTCCGTCGTGGCAGGATTGGGCCAGAGTTGTACATTTTGCAAGGCTGATGCGGGCTCCGTATCGACGGAGATGCTGAGGCAGACGGTGTCGCCGGCGCATTGGTGATTGTCGATGGGCCAAACGCAGAGGGAAAATGGTCCAGCAGTGCCCCAGTCGACGACGACCTGCCGCCAATTGGAACCACCAACAAAGGTTCCACCTTGGAGGGTCCATCCGTAGCCGACTGCGCCGGTCACAAGTGGGATCGAATAATTCACGCCCGTTTGTCCAGCGTTCACGACATTGGGGCCGATGATCGGCGCTGGCGCGAGCTGGGGACGAATGTGCACGACGATGGTATCGGTGAAAATCACCGAGTCTCCATTGCAGTTTATCCCCGTCGTTTTCGCGAAAAAGGATGTCAAGGTCGCGGGGCAAACCGTAATACTGTCGCCATTCCCCAGGAACTGGCTGCCCTCAAACCATTGTGTCGATGCGGTATTTGGGCTGATCGGTTCAAAGGCCCAAGCCTCCTGATTGGCCACCCATAACGTCGGATAATTGTGCCCGGGAACGATGGTTGCGCGGAGGGCTGCGCTATCTTGCATGCCAAGAATAGAAGCGCCAGAATTCCATGTGGGGCAGAGGGCTTTGTGTTCCAAGTAAATTTCCACCCGATTGCTGGTTTCATGGAGTACCAATTGTGATCGGATATAAAGGTTATTGCAACTGAACAGCGGGATGCTGTCCCAATTGATAAAGAATTTTCTATACGGCGCTGTTCCTACGATACCATAAGCGGGTTCACGATTGTTTTCGCTGGGATCGATGTCTTGGAAGGGTGCCATGATACAATTCCCATTGTCGATCGCATTGGAATCTGGGATTGCATGGTTGATTGCCCAATTGCAAAATTGATTTGCACGTGAAGTGTCGAAAGAAACAATCCCATTCGGCCCAATGAGCAATTCCGAAAATGTGTTTCCATAATAACAGAAATTAAATCCAATGGGAATGGGCGATGACCAAATATCGTCGGTAGGCATCCCTACAAGATTGCCCATTTGAAATGTCACAGGAGGTACAAATGGAATTGATCGCACCTGATATGTATCTGTTTGGCTGAAAATTGGATTGCTTTCGACTAACACTGCACAAGTACCTGTGCAAATCGTCGTGTCCCTCCTTGAACCCTGCGCCATCAGCTTCCCTGAAACACAGCTCAGCATGAACAGGAAACATAGCAAGCCAAGACGGAAAATCCCTAAATAGCTCTTAAAGCGGGAAAATGCATTAACGAATTTCATCTTTGTGAGATTAGAATGATGGTAATGTGTGCAACAACGTCCAAGGTAGAAATTTTGTTGGAAGGTGACAAATGCAAATTCCCACGAGGCCGAGGCCTCTTGGTGCACTGTGTGGTATTGTCCTACAGACTGCAAGAGAGCGATTGCATGAAGGTCCTATTGCCCGAAAGGCAAAAACGTGGATAGCCCCTTGTGGGCCCGTCTGCTATTCCAAAAGGCGTGAGAGAGCAAAAAAACACCATGCACCCCGCATTGGTCGGCCTCACTGCTTCATATTTGGATTGCTTGGGTCATGTCGTCTCAGGGGTGCAGCCTTGGGCCAAAATGCAAGTTCAAAAATGGGACTCAAGGCAGCTCAAACCCCTCGACGATGCGATCAAAAACCTCACGGGAATGCGGGGTCTTGAAAAAGGAGCCCAGCAAAAATTCGTCAATGACAATGGGGTCATGGTCCTTGTAAAGAGATGCATCAAAAAGGACCATGGATTCGATTTTGGAGTTGTCTTCGATGGAGTCAATGATCGTCTCGGCGCGATTCAGCAGTATTTCATTGGTGTTCCGGTAGCGTTTGATGCCCTTGGTCGGCAACTGCGAATTCCTGAATACTGATTTCCCGTAAATGGACACATTTTCAAATAACACCTCAGACAAATCACCATCCTCAAAGATCGTTTCGTAACCTTCCGCTTTTGGGTTCGCATCATTGAGAATGGGATTCCGCATGAGGCCGGAGAATGTACATGATTTGTAATGCTGTCCAGCAAACATCCACATCCCAATGAAGGTACAGTTGATGAATTTGCAATTGACATAACGGGTTTTCGTTCCCATGGAACCGCGCATGCCAAAAAATTTGCAAGCCGCAAAGGTGCAATTCTGGTAGTGAGTGTCAATTCCAAGGGTGCTATTCTTGAAATGGACGTTGGTAAAGCAGGTATTTCGAACGTCAGCACTTCGAACGATCAGCCTTTCAAAAATGCAATCGGCGTAGCTTTCCCCTTGGATTTTGCCACTCCAGTTTTCCTTTTCTCTTTTTAGTCTCATGGGTAAATCATAAAAATCGCATCCCCCCAACACCTCCATCCCGTCCCCGTACCGAAAACTCGTACCGTAAAGCCATTACTCCTTCACCACCCGCACTACACGCGCATCCCCATCCGCAGCAGTCACCCGCAACAGATATAGCCCTGCCGCGCCGTCAAACGCCAATGCATGCCGCTGCAGGCCAGCATCTTGCCAGAGGTCCCAGCGGCGCAATAGCTTGCCGTCGATCGCATAGAGCGCGCAGTCGAGGGTGCCCGCCTGCGCTGCCGTCACGCTGAGCGCCATTTGGTCCCCGCTCAGCGGTTGCGGCGCTACCTGCACCTCAAAACTTTGCTGTGGCTCAGCTGCGCCGACGATGCATCTGATCACGATCGGTTTGCAACGCAAGGCCGTGCAGCCAGCGTCAGTGACGGTCTGCAAGCAAGCCAAGTAGGTGCCGTTTGCAGCATACGTGTGGCTGGTATTGAGCACAGTGTCGTTGACGCCATCTCCAAAATCCAAGGTGTGCGAGACAACGTTGCCCACCATGGTCGACGACGTCCCATTGAAGTTTACGGTAGGGCAGTTAGGCATGGCAAAGTTGAAATCGGCTTGGCAATCCATGCATTCGACCGTCACAAAGGCGCAAAAACTACTGGGGCAGGTGAAGTCGACCAAGACGTTGAGGCAGACTTCATACACGCCATTGCTGGTATATGTGTGGCTAGGGCTGGGGATGCCCGCCGTGCCGCCGTCGCCAAAGGTCCATGAATAAAACACGATGCTACCGCTCACGATGGAGAGATCGGTGAAGTCGATCGTCGGGCAATTGGTCAAGCTGCTGCTGAAATTTGCATGGCAATTGCTCGCCTGTGCCTGCAATTCCGCTGTAGGCAGCAGCCATGAGAGCCACAACCCAAGGAATATGAAGGTGCGCGAAAAAATAGCAGACATAGGCAAGGCCTTGATAGCTAGTTGATTCATGAGGTGATTTTGACCTCAATGTACAACTTTTTCGCTTGTGATTTGCGCTGGCAACAAGTAGCCGTCAGCGTGGACGTCTGCTTGTGAGACCGCTTTGCAGCGATGCAAGAGCACTTACTCGGCGAGCATATTCAGCATTTCCACAAAGGAGTTTGGTGGATAGAGTTTGAGTTTTCCTTCCTCCAAGGCGTAGGGCACGTTTTCAAAATGCCCGTCGCGGTACCAAAAGATGTCGCTGCTGAGTGAGCCCGGCCCTTCTTGCTCCATGCCGTGCACGATGACGGTCATTTTGTTGAGGGCGAGTATGACTTCTGTGCTATTGACCGGGTAGATGAGGGCAGCGTGACGGTGCGGCATGCCGATGAGGCAGCCATGGGTGCCAAGCAATTGTGGATGCTGGCGCAGGTCAAAGGCGATATTGGGCACAAAAAAGTGGTCCCCACCCACAAACCAGATTTTTGGTCCATCCAAATCCATTTGCTTGAGCGGGAAGGGATATTTCTGCCTGATGTTCTGTATTCCGGTTGCAAACAATTCTTCGAAGCTTTTGCCCCATTTTGCAGCTTTTGCGGGGTTCACATTTTGCACTGTGTCGGGCAGGTCATAAACGAGCATGGCATAGATGTCGCCGCCAAAGTCGCGACCCATCACATGCTCTTTTCCGATGTGTGCAAGATAGCCTTGGGGATAAAGGCGCACGCCGAGGTACTGTTTTACTTGTGCATAGTCCTCGCTCAGTTTTTCAAACGCTGCGCTTGCTTTATGGGCCCTCACCATCGCATCAAAATGGTTGGCTACGATCATCGTGTAGCGGTTGGTGCGGTCTTGCTTGCAGATCTGGAAGAGATTGCTCAGGCCAACTGTGCTGAACCCAAGGTCGTTGGGGCTAGTTTTGAGGCAGCCATCGAGCATCTCAAAAGTGATCTTATGCCGTGTAAAATATTTGTCGATCGCCTCCAAAAATGCGGCATATTCTTCTGGATTCATTGCCGAGGCCCAACTCGGAGCCTGAGGATGGTCTTTTTTCTTTTTGAAGAATGAAAACATGGCTATTGCAGGGCTGTATTTGAAATTGGGAGACCCTTACCAGCCAAAGTACTGCTCCAAGATTTCCTGTAGCAGCTTTTTGGTGAGCGGCTTGGAGAGAAAGCCAGTGACACCGGTGATGTCATCGGCCTTGCGGCGATCATCTGGGTTCAGTGATGTGGTGAGCATCATCACGACAATGTGCCCACGCTGCGTTTGAGGCAGTTTTTCGTAGGCCTCCAAAAATTCCCAGCCGTTCATACCCGGCATGTTGATGTCGAGCAAGATCAGGTCGGGCTGCAATAAACCACTCGCAGTTTCCTTGCCGAGCGTATCCAATGCCAGTTGTGCATCCTGAAAAACGACAACTTTTTCGGCGCAATTGTACCGCTCGATCACGAGCTTGTGCAAGAAGTTGGTGGGTTCATCGTCGTCGATCAAGACAATGCGGTTCAGTTTTTGTGACATTCTTATCTAGTTGGTATTGTGAAAATGAAGTTGCTGCCTTGGTTGCGTTCAGAGACAACGCGCAGGGTTCCGCCGTGGAGTTCGACGATCTTGCGGCAATTGGCAAGGCCGATGCCGGTGCCTTCATACATGCTGCGGTTGTGCAGCCGTTGAAAGATCAAAAAGATCTTTTCCTGGTGTTCTGGCGCTATTCCGATACCATTGTCTTGCACAGAAAACTCCCAACGATCATGGTGTTTGGTGGCCGTGATGCGTATCTCGGGAGCGACGTCTTCACGACGAAATTTGAGCGCATTGCTCAGCAGGTTCTGGAGCAATTGCCGAAACTCGGTTTCATACGCTGGCAGGATTGGCAAGGGCCCCGATGTGATCGTAGCCTTGCTCTCGGCGATCGCTGTGCTCAGGTCGATGCGCACTGCACGCAGCACTTCGGCAGTGTTGACATCCACCAATTGTGCCTCGCTCCCCAGTCGAGAGTAGTCGAGCAGGCCCTTGATGAGATTGCGCATGCGCTTGGAGGCCTCTTGTAGGTAGTCGAGGTATTGGCCGCCTTCCTCCCCGATTTGTGCACGGTACTCCTCGTCGATCAGCTGCGAAAAACTGGTCACCGAACGCAATGGCTCCTGCAAGTCATGCGAAGCGATGTAGGCAAATTGCTCCAGCTCCTTGTTTTTGGAAAGCAATGCTTGCTGCTGCCGCTCCAGGTCGGTCTGATGCACGAAATTCAAGCGTGTGCTGCGCTCCATCACATACCCGGAGGTGAGGCCGATGGAGGTGAAAATGATCATGTAGGTGATCTCAAAAACCAATTGCGGCGTAGCCAGGTTGTCCAGCAGACAGACTTTGAGCAGAAATGCCGTCAGGGTCGACAACACGATCGGGATGATATACCTGAAATTTAGGCTCGTAAAGGCACTGTTTCCCATGATCGACATGATGACCGAGGCAAACAAGTATTGCCCGCCCAACTCAGGAAAAGTCAGCGCAATCACATACTGCCAAATCTGCCCTGTCCCGATAAAAAGGCCCCCCCATGTATCCAATTGAGATCTGTTGCGCACTTGAGCCCATCGTACAGCGATGGTGAACAGGAGGCTTTCGGCAGGTGCGCACACCGCAGCAATCCAAAACAGATTCCATTCCCATCTGCCCAAGATCAACAAATCCAGCCCAAAAATGATGAACCACAAGGCAGCCGAACCGGCGAGCCCGCCGTGAAAGTTGCGCGTGAACTTTTCGATGTCCCAGCCGCCATAAGCTTGCTCCAAGCGTTCATTCTTGAATTTGAGGGTATAAGGGTTCAATTGCGTTTCGATTGGTGTGTTCATCATGAACCAAAATCGATAATGTGGTTGGAATTCTAGGTGATCGGAAATGCAGCCCGAAATTTAGGGATTGTTGGACGATTAACAAATTGTTACTGTGTAATCGCATGCATTGGCACCTGATGATTGACCACTGAAATCCGCAAGTCCGATGTTTTTAGGCTGTCAAACCACCGCTTTGCAAACCAAAAGGAGGGCAAACAGTCATGATTTCCATACATCCTTCTAACAAAATCGCTAGCTTGACAACAAAATAGGTCAGAAATGTATTTGTTTACACAATTGAGACCACTCGCCGTGGCCGCATCCATTTTGCGGGCAATACCCAATCATTCGACAAGCATCCTCACTTGGTTACTGCTTGGGCTGCTCTGCTCGACCTGCGCTCCCTTTGAATCCGACTCCTCAACTTCGGCACCATCAGCAGTTCCTAGCCCCATTGAAGTTGGAGGGAATCAGGCAAGGTCACCGTCGGCTTACGACCGCGACCAAGTTCGGCAGAACCTACAACCTTGGGTCGGGCACTACAGTTATGACCGCCAAGATGGCCGCGACCCTGTCGGCGCTCAGATCGCTGTACACTACGAATTGGAGATCAGGCAAGACTCCTGCTTTTTTGCGAGCATCGGCTATCAAACCTATTTCAGGGAACTTGTCGCCGTTCGCACTGCGGGCGACAGCCTTTACCTCCGCTACCACACGATTTTGGACGGCTCCAACTTTCATGACGAGCATCCCGATCTCGGGTTGCTCTACCGCCATGGGCAAAGAACATGGTGGGTAAATCCGCCATTTTTGGAGGATGAGCGCACCCTGATGGTGAAAAGTGAGAATTGAGTTTAGCCTCCACGACAGGCTATGGCATTGAATGCACAGCACCCACCACCCAAGCATTCTCCCCAGCAATCCGAATTTCAGCAAAAGTCATAGCTTTGAAAAAATAAGATTCCAGAGATGTTGCCCAGGATAGATCCGACTCAGACCGCCGCTTGGCGCAAGTTAAAAGCGCATGCCACCGCGATGCAATCGGTCCACATGAAAACCCTTTTTGCAACAGCGGCCGATCGCTTTGAGAAAATGTCGATCCGACGCAACGACTTGCTCCTGGATTACTCCAAAAACATCGCCACCGAGGAGACGCTCGGATGCCTGCGCGAGCTCGCTACCGAGTGCGGCTTGGCAGCAGCCATCGAGGCCATGTTCACAGGCGAAGCCATCAACGAAACCGAGGGCCGGGCCGTCTTGCATACCGCCCTGCGCGACTTTAGCAGTGATACGTTGGTGGTCGATGGTGCCGACATCTTGCCTGAGATCAGGCGTGTGCGTGAGCAGATGCGCAGCTTTTGCGCAGGCATCCACGATGGCACGCTGCGCGGCTACACCGGCCGGCGCATTCGCCACCTCGTGAACATCGGCATCGGCGGCAGCGACCTCGGGCCCGTCATGGTCACCGAGGCACTCAAGCCCTATTGGGTCGATGGCATCACCGCCCACTTTGTCTCCAATGTCGATGGCAGCCACATCGCCGAGGTGCTCAAGCGGGTCGATCCCGAGGAAACGCTTTTCCTCATCGCCTCCAAGACATTCACGACGCAAGAGACCATGACCAATGCCCACACGGCACGCGCTTGGTTCCTGCAAGCTGCCCAAGAGGAGCAATATATTGCGCAACATTTTGTGGCGCTCTCCACCAATGCCGAGCAGGTCGCCAAGTTTGGGATTGCCTTGGAGAATATGTTTGTCTTCTGGGACTGGGTCGGCGGGCGCTACAGCTTGTGGAGCGCCATCGGTTTGTCCATAGCATTGACCATCGGCTACGACCATTTTGAGGAATTGCTGCGTGGCGCCCACGACAGCGACCTGCATTTTCGGCAAGCGGATTTTGCGCACAATATGCCCGTCATCATGGCTTTGCTCGGGATTTGGTACACCAATTTTATGGGCGCTACCACCGAGGCCATTTTGCCCTATGATCAATATTTGCACCGTTTTGCCGCCTATTTCCAGCAAGGCAATATGGAGAGCAATGGCAAGCAGGTCGACCGCAATGGCCATCCTGTAAATTACGCAACGGGCCCAATAGTCTGGGGTGAACCCGGCACCAATGGACAGCACGCCTTTTACCAACTCATTCACCAGGGGACGCACCTCATTCCTTGTGATTTTATTGCGCCGGCGATCAGCCACAATCCGCTTGGTGAGCATCATGCCATTTTGATCTCCAATTTCCTTGCGCAGACCGAGGCCTTGATGAATGGCAAGACCGCTGCCGAAGTCGCCGCTGAATTGGTCGGGATGGACGATAGCAAGCGCGAGCAACTGCTGCCCTTCAAAGTATTTCTCGGCAATCGCCCCAGCAATACGCTCTTGGTCAGGCAAATGACACCTTTCACGCTCGGTGCAATGGTCGCTTTGTATGAGCATAAGATTTTCGTGCAAGGCATCATCTGGAACGTCTTCAGCTTTGACCAGTGGGGTGTCGAGCTCGGCAAGAAACTCGCCACCAAAATCCTCGCTGAGCTGCAAGGCGACAGCGATGGCAGTGCGCACGACGCATCGACCAATGGGTTGATGGCGGCGTTCAAAGCTTGGCGGGCCTGACTTGAATCCCCTAGAGCGTGAATGGATTTGAAATCCATCCTGCATGCCCTTTCCCCTACCGTGCAAGCAACTTGTTGGCGTCTTTGGTGTGCGCGCCTCCGGGGCTGTGCACCAGATCGCGCTAAATTTGAATGGAATGTGAAGCATAAGCAATGGCTTCGGATTTTCAAGTCTGTGGAGTGGGGCCAAATGCCCCCAAAAAGGTGAAGGCCACGCCTTTGCAGGCGGGCCTCCACACAAATTGAACAGCATTCTTTAGCGCACAACGATCTTCTGCACACCGGCGGTGATGCCTTCGCCTTGGTATTGCACGAAGTAGACGCCGCTCGCCCATTGGCTCACGTCGATGCGGTGCTCGCCGGCGGCGAGGTTCATGCGACCCATCACACGACCTTGGAGGTCGACGAGGGTCACAGCCACTTGGTTTTTGGCGTCGGCAGGGATGCGGGCCATGATTTGGCCTTGACCTTCAAGGTAAGCGAAGGTTGGGGTTGGCTGGCCGAGAACTTCCTCAACAGCACCTGATGCGTCCCACTTGGGAATGCACTGATTTTGGTATTGCGGAACAGAAGCTGGTATCGGAAATGGGTTGTTGAAAATGCCAATCATCGCAGCAGGTGCTGCAGCTGGAGGATTTGGGATAGGAGCGATTCCGTTCGTCACCGGAAGGGCCGGGGTGCTACATACAGCTGCGCCAGTATTCAAGGCGCCGATCATCCAGAATGCTACATTGGTGGGCCACCCGGCGGCTGCTGTTGGTCTCAAATGACCGCCCATCACATATCTGTTTTGGGCTGCGTAGTAGTCGAGGTCTACCAATTTGGTTTCTGTTGGAAGCCAAGGACCTCCGTTGTCATAGTGATTGAATTGAAGACCAGCCAATGCAATGGAGGCACGCATCGAGTAACCAGAGACTTGCAAGTTGGTGCCATTATTGAATGTGCCAGAGATCAAATAATCAATACCATCGGTATCGAGGCCTTCCAAGGTATAATTGGTGCCATTGAAAAAGCCTGGTCCTGTGTAAAAGTTCATGTTCACAGTAAGCGCACCCGCATTCGTGATTTCTATCAATCCAGGGGACACTGCGCCAGCAGGCGTTTTGTATTCAAAACCGATTACATAGCTGTTTCCAGGACCAGGTTTGCGCACAAGTGCCTTGCCTTTGAGGTCGTATTGGCAATTGGGAGCATTGTACACATTGGACCAAGTGACGGCTCCCCCCACTTGGAGTCGCATCGCAAGAATGCCGTCATAGCAAAGGTTAATACTTGTTTTGCCGACCACAAAAAGTGAATTCAAAGCTGCGTTGTAGTCGATTTCATACCCGATATGATTGGTATACTGTGCAGCCAATGGATATTGGTTATAGAACATTGCACCGCCTACGCCGTTCAGCCCCACAACAGCCACAGTAGGCGTCAGGCCATTGGTCGTATTACCAGTAAGCCAGACGCGCTCGGCTGGAATCGCACCCGGATTGGGACCAGCAACCACATCGCGCACCTGAAAGTTGGGTATGCGCGTGATCCAATCCACTACACCTGTCGCCGTGGCGCACACAATATCTGAAGCCTTGGATACTGGATCGTAAAAACAAGCGACAACCCTATTGGTTGCGGGTGTACCGCAGATCGCGGCAGCGTCAAGCATGTGTCCTGCAGGATTGGCCGCCACCAGATAACTGATGGGTAGGCCCGCAGCGTCATGGTAGGCGATGATACCACGGGGAGTTGGTTGATTGTCAGACCCAACAGACACGATGGCCTGCCCGCCTGGACCCGGCATCTCCAGGCATTGTACGTCTTTGAAAATGCCTGCTTTTGGCGCAAGCGGATCATAATTATACAGTCTCTGAAACTGCGCCTGCACAGCAGGCACCAACAGAGCAATCAAAGCGAGGGCAACGAGTTGCCGCATCAATAATTTACGCATGATTTTTGAAATTAGTGTTGATGAATAAAAAGAAGCGATCAGTTGCGCCCGTTGTTGAGCGCTTATTCTGCCTACACGCAGATTTGGAAGAACGTAGGGGTCGGGAGGTCAGCCGAACGAAGGGGCAAGCCTCTCCCAGTCCACCAGATACAGTGGAAATCATGAGCCATCGGCAATGCACAGTCGGGATAAGATCGGCGGTTTTCGAATGCGGTGCCGCCTACTGTATCGATCGGTAAAGGGAGGGGTTTAGCCATGCGGCAGCACCAAGGCCGCCGCATGACCTGTTGCCCAAGAATTATTTCTTAATCAGTATTTTGCCATCTTGGATGCTGAGATAATGAGTACCTTCCTTGCCGGTAAAAGCTTGGCCAGAAGTGTTGGAAACTTCCCACGTGCTCATGCTAGCGTTTATCGTGAGGTCAGAGATGGACATATTGTGAACCACCGAGACAGAGGAGGGGATATCAGCCAGGCGCAAGTCGGTGATCACGATGGTGCCGATTTTTGCGCCCGATTCCGGAGCGTATTCCACTTTTACATGCAAGAACTTCATGACATGGACGCGAGAGCCACTGTAATCGAACACATTAATATTGACCCCCACGACGGCCTCCGGTGTAGACGCAGAGGCATTGATTTCCCGTTGAGAGGGCATGCCGGTCACCGCAGGGTGCGAGACCGTGGCACTCACCGCATCAGCCTGCAGTAAATCGGTGTACCAAATAAAATTTCCCAGGCGCGCTTGCGCCGCTGAGGTGATCAATAGAAGCAAAAACAAAACGAATATTTGACGTGTGCTGTTCATAACCAAAATATAGAAATTGCTATTCAATTAGAAATTAGACCACTTTATGGGTGCTGTATGGTCTGCGGGGCCTGTCGCCTACCATCATTGCAGGAGCATCACGTTGCCAGTTTATTGACGAGGGCAAGGGATGCAGTCTTTGTTGCCTTCCTCGTTTAACAATGCCGAGGTGATTGTGCAATCGTGCAGTCGGCACCGTACTTTGCAAGGCTATTCACCAGGCAATGGGTACCGATGTTTTGCAACGAATACACACGATCGGGCTGCGGTCGCCAAGTTCGGCGTGCGCAGCTCCCTTGGACCCGTAGGGTCTCTCACTTGAATTTTTGTGTCCATATACATGCTGTTCAAATAATGATACAGCTAAGATAGTCGTCTGCATTCCCTAGGTCAATCCAAAAAATGTCTTACTTTATATGTAAAACTGCGAATGAGATGCGAAAAGAATCGTATTTTACCTAAAATGAATGCAATTCATTATATGAGATGAAGCCATCGCTTTTCCTGCATCAATTGATTCATGCCCTCAATCCGGCCGAGGAGGCCAGCTTCTTGAGCAGCTTGCAATCAGGCAAGAAGGGCGAAAACAGCCTCTATCTCAAGCTTTTTCAGGAAATCAAGCGGCATGATGCCTATGACGAGGCCGCCATGCGGCGCGCCTTTGCAGGCACATCATTTGGCAAAAGTCTAGGATTCCCCAAAAGCCACCTCTACGATCGCCTGCTCGCGCACCTGCAGGGCAGGCAGGAGCGTGCAGGCATCGCCTCGTTTCTGCGCACCGCATTGGACATGGTCGAACTGCTCGCTGAACGGGGGCTTCATGAGCAGGCCATTCGCATGATTGACAAGGGTTTGAAGCGCGCGGAGGAAATGGAAAATGCCATCCATGCGCTGCAGTTTTTGCGCATGAAGCGTCGACAAGCCATGCAATTGCAGCTTCACGACCTGCCCAAGCAAATGAACGAAATCAGTTCCCAAGAGCGGCGCTGGGAGGCTGCCTTGCAGCGCGAACAGACGGCCACGCGCCTCCACGACGACCTCTTTTCGCTGTTTCAGGAAGTCAGACGCAAAGCGCAGGTGGCCAACGACCCGCTCGTGCAGGCACTTTGGCAGCAGTCTGAGCAGCTCTTGGCGGATCCCGAATTGGGTTTCCCAGCGACGGTGATCGTCTTGCGTGCGCGCTCACACTACTACCATATGCGCGAAGACTTTGCCGCGGTGCACGATGCTTACCAAGCCGAAATCGAAACTTGGGAGGCGCATCCTTTGCAAATCCAAAACGCACAGATGCGTTTTGTGCGGCTCATGGGGCAGTGGCTGGGGAGCAAGGCACTACTGGGCGACTTTGAAGGGCTGTTGAGTGAGGTGAAGCGGCTGCGCAGCCGTGCCGACCTCGATCAGCGCGGCGAAGCCGAGGTTTTCCAGAGCACCTATAACCTAGAACTCTATTATTACCTCAATGCGGGACGCCCGCAAGCGGCTTTGCCGCTACTCGACGCGATCAAGCAAGGCTTGCAGCGGCACGACACCTTGCTGCCGCCAAGTGCCAAGTTGGGCTTTTTTTACAACCTCGCATTGGTCCATTGGCTAGGCGGACAGCCCTCTGCCGCCCTGAAATGGGTGCGGCAAATTGAGCAATTTGAAAAAGGAGCCGTGCGCAAAGACATTCGTGACTTTGCGCCGCTGCTGGCGCAAATCCTGCATTATGAACTCGGCAATACCAGCCTTTTGGAATCTTGGTTTCGTGCCGTGAAGTACCGCAACAAGCATGCAACAGCGCCTTCCTTGGAGGTGATATTGGCAGATTTGATGCAAAAGTTGCTGGGCGGAGGAGATGCTGGCAGTCATGCCGGGCATTTTCAGGAATTTGTTGCTGCATTGGATAGGTTTGCTGAGCAAGCCGGCGTCTCGCGACTCGGCATCCAAGAGCTCAAAGAATGGACGCGGCTGCGCGGGCAGCGTTGAGTGCTGCAGTTTTGGCCAGCGCCAACACGGATGAAAATCGGCCTTTGCGTTTGATCCAGCTTCATCGGCATCCATTCCCCACCTTGCCCTCTCCCGCAAATTTTGTATCATGCACCTGCAAAAAAGGTGATCCCAATGGCTGAGCAGCATGAAGACCTGAACCAGGTCTATTATCGGTACTACTATCAATTTCCCAACAGAAGCCACTGGATGGAAAAGATCTGGTCTGAGGCATTTGGAGACAATTATCCCAGCGGCTTGGACCACTACGGATATTTGACGCAGCATGACCTCAGGGCGATTGCAGACCGCTTGCAGCTCGCACCGGGCAGCAGCATACTCGACATCGGCTGCGGCAAGGGCGGTCCCGGCTTGCGCCTCGCCGAGCAGTTAAAATTGCGCTTGACAGGCATCGACATCATCCAGGAGGCAGTTGCGCAGGCGGATGCGTTTCAGGAAAAATTTGACCTTGCCTACCCTGCCCATTTCGAGGTTGGCGAATTTTACGCGATCCCCCTCCCCGATGATTCGGTGGATGCTGTGATGAGCATCGATTCGCTCTGGGCTGCGCCCAACAAGATCCAAGCCCTCACCGAGATCAAACGCGTGATGAAACCCGGCGCAAAATTCATTTTCACTTATTGGGACTTGCTGGCGCTCGATCCCATTCCTTATTTTGAAGCAACAGGCCTCACCTTCATTGCCCGTGAAGACACGCCCGACTGGAAGGCTTATCAAAACAAAGTCTACGACGGGATCCTTGCCCATGAAAATGAACTTATCGCCGAGATGGGCGCAAGCGCCAACATGCTACTCTATGAAGCAAAGGCATCGCCGCCCTATTTGGACCTGAGCGTGAGGAGGATTTATCACCTGGAATTGAGGTGAATGACCAAGGGCGCATCAAAGATTATTTCAAGGCACAGTGACCAGCGTATGCATGGTGATAGGGTCGCCTAGCGCATGCAACCACCGATCGGGTGCCTTTTGTAAATTGAATACTAAGATGTTGTGCAGTCTCTAATGCTAAATTAATTTCTGCCATCAAGCAAAAAAGGCGATATTTGGGAATATTGTGACCTCTTCCCGCCAACGAATTATCTTTTCCCACCAACTACTTATCTAGTTTCCACAAGTATGAAAAAAATTTACTTCCTATGCATTGCTTTGCTTCTCGCTCAATGGGCTACAGCCCAAATCACTGTCTATCCAAACTTTAACAACTTTGAAACCGAGGGTCTTTGTGGCACAAGCTGCAGCGGAGCCTGCAATCTTACTGGGATTTGGCGCAATGCCGATCAGTATGGTTTCCCTCAGGCAGGTACGGATTGGCTTTCAGAAGATGGCTCTACTCCGAGCACCGCAACTGGACCCGACATCGACCACACCCTCGGCTCGGCGACTGGCAAATACCTGTACGTCGAAACCTCAGGCTGCAACAACACCACAGCTTATTTGGTGAGTGGGATTTTTGACTTCTCGGCACTCACTGCACCTAAAATCCATTTTTGGTACCACATGTTAGGCGCCACCATGGGCACGATGCACATGGATGTCGACACGACTGGCCTTGGCAACTGGGTACTCGATGTGAGCCCTGCCTGGACCGACAACGTCAACCTTTGGCAGGAAAGAACCATCGACTTGACCACTTATGCAGGCAGGCCGAGCATTCGCCTGCGCTTCCGCGCGCAGACCGGCACGAGCTTCACTTCAGACATGGCCATCGACGACGTCGAGGTCTTCGAGCCAGCACCCTATGATGTAAACATGATCTCGGTCACCGCTGGCGGTGGCTGTGGCAACAGCGTGAATACGCCTGTGATCATCACCTACAGCAACAGTGGCACCGACACTATGTTTGTTGGAGACACTGTGTTTGTAGCCTTTGAGATCAATGCAACTGTCGTGATGGACACTCTCATCCTCACCAGCAATTTGCTGCCCAGCGACACCACGAGCTATACCTTTGTCAATGGATTTGCCGACCTCTCTGGCCCTAGCAACGTCAGCATCGATGCCTGGTCCAACTTCATGCCCGACAACAACGCTGGCAACGACACCGTCTCGGTGACG
>JANPHP010000437.1:0-89356 GCA_031424495.1 Bacteroidota bacterium
GTCCAAACGTCAGTATGGGAATTGGCACAATTCCAAGTTTGGTACACGCCGGGAGAGACCATCGTGATTTTAGACTCGGAATAGATGACAGGGGATTGCGCAAAGGCAAAACCTACAAGCAGCAGCAACATTAAGAAATGAGTGATCTTGGTCATGGTAGCGATTTTTGGTTACGATAATTCACTGCAAGTTAATGAAATAGCCGGAATAACAATTGCCAATAAATAGTGATGCCAGAAGGCTACACTCCTCCTGGCATCACATGCTGAATATTCGTGCTAAACTCAGCGCGGGTTGTTCACCCCCACCCCGTTCAAATCCTCAAAAGCCAGCGCCAGGCGCTTGGCCATGGTCTTCTCGGCCTCGCGCAACCATGCGCGGGGGTCGTATTGCTTTTTGTTGGGGGCGTCGGGGCCCTCTGGGTTGCCGAGCTGACCTTGGAGGTAGGCCTCCTTGGCTTTGTAGTAGTGCAAAACACCTTCCCAATAAGCCCACTGCGTGTCGGTGTCGATGTTCATCTTCACCACGCCATAGCCGATCGCCTCGCGGATCTCTGCGCGCGTCGAGCCCGACCCGCCGTGAAACACAAAGTTCACCGGATTGGCGCCCGTGCCAAACTTGGCTTGGATGTGGTCTTGGGAATTCTTGAGAATCTTGGGGGTGAGCACGACATTGCCCGACTTGTACACGCCATGCACGTTGCCAAATGCTGCCGCGACCGTAAAGTTGGGGCTGATGCTGCTAAGTTGCTCGTAAGCATAAGCAACCTCCTCGGGCTGTGTGTACAGCTTGGCATTGTCGATGTCGGTATTGTCGACGCCGTCTTCCTCGCCGCCAGTCACGCCGAGCTCGATCTCCAAGATCATGTCGAGCTTGTGCATACGCTCTAGGTAGCGCTTGCAAGTCTCGATGTTTTCATGGACCGACTCCTCACTCAGGTCGAGCATGTGGCTCGTGTAGAGCGGGCGGCCTGTGGCCTTGTAGTGTTTCTCGCCAGCGTCGAGCAAGCCATCGACCCAAGGCAGCAACTTGCGGGCGCTGTGGTCGGTATGGAGAATGACATCGATGCCATAGAGCTCGGCCATGCGGTGCACGTGCTCTGCGCCGCTGATGCCGCCTGCGATCGCAGCGCGTTCGCCAGCATTGTTGAGGGCTTTGCCGGCATAAAAGAGGGCACCGCCATTGGAAAACTGGATGATGATCGGCGAATTGACGTCGCGGCCTGCTTCCAAGGCTGCATTGACAGAGCCTGTGCTCACGACATTGACTGCAGGCAGGGCGAAGCCGCGCGCTTTGGCGTCGAGAAATAGTTGATGGGCTTCGTGGCTATTGAGTACTCGGGCCATAGGGATGGTGAATGAATTCTAGTAAATCCTCGGTTTTAATTTCATGCGCAATTTAGTGAATAATGAAGAAACACAAGGCCGTGCGACAAAATGCGTTCGATTTTCAAGCTCCCTGAAAGCAGCGCGAGGGATCGGCAAGCTGCCGCATCCCCCGCACTTTCATACAGGTAACAATATCATTGACCTTGAGCCAGCGAGTAGGCTTTCTTGCCATCATAGGCCATCAACCACTCGACTGAGCATATTTTGAATTGACCGGCGATCTTGCCAGCCATGCGCAAGATTTCTTGTTGCGTGGTGCCCTCGGGATCACTCCACTCGAGCCGCAGGCGAAATTGGTTGATGCACTCGGTGTAAATGGAGCCGACGGGCCACACTTGGGTGCCACGATTGCTCATGGTCACGAGTTGCATGCCGGTTTCCAATTGTGCGATGAAACGATCGGCGATTTCGCTGGGCTGCTGATTGCTTTCCAGAAAAAAGTCTGCTCCCACGATCACCATTTGGGTGGGACGACGCTCCTCCATCACTTTGTTTTGTGCCGGTCGTGGGCGCGGCGCAACCGCAGCGGGCGTGTCGTGACCGGGATGAGAGAGCCGCGCGATGATGGCATCTGCAAACTCGTCGGTATTGCGGGCGAAGCTGCCTTTTGCACCGAAGTCACGGGTGTGGATGCCGTCGGATAGCGTTTTGAAAAGCGCCTCCTCCAGGTCGTCGGCATAAGACTTGAGCCCAAGGTGGCGCAGCATCATGAGCCCGCTCATGTAGAGGGCCGTAGGATTTGCCAGTTTCTGGCCCATGATGTCGGGGGCGGTGCCGTGCACAGCCTCAAAAATCGAAATGTTGTCCCCGACATTGGCGCTTGGGGCGAAGCCCAAGCCGCCCACAAGTCCTGCGCAGAGGTCGGAAATGATGTCGCCTTGCAGATTGGGCAGCACGACCACATCAAACTCATGGGGCCTCACGACCAATTTCATCGCGAGATCGTCGACGATCACGTCATTGGCGACGATCTCGGGGTAGTCCTTGGCAACTTCATAAAAAGTCTCCAAAAACAGGCCGTCGGTCATCTTCATGATATTGGCCTTGTGGCCGCAGGTGACCTTTTTGCGGCCATTGCGGCGGGCCATTTCAAAGGCGTAACGATGCACTTGCAAGGAACCCGGGCGGGTGATGAAGCGCCTGCAGAGCGCGACATCGGGCGTGAGCATGTGCTCGATGCCCCCATAAGTGTCCTCGATATTTTCCCGCACGATGATCATGTCGATCGGGATGCCCGCCTGACTGTAGACCGTGTTCACACCCTCAAGCGATCTGAAAACCCGCTTGTTGGCATAGGTATTCCAGACCTTGCGGGCGGTCACATTGATGCTTTTCACACCCGAGCCTTTGGGGGTTTCCATCGGCCCCTTGAACAAGATGCCCAAATCTTCGACGGCTTCACGCGCCGCCGAAGTCATACCCGTGGAGTGCCCGAGGTCAAAGATAGATTTGCCCATCTCGACAAATTGATACTCAAGCGGCACCCCGGCGGCATCAAAAATTCGCAAGACTGCATCCATGATCTCTGGACCAATACCGTCTCCTTTTGCGACTGCGATCTTTCTCTTCATGTGATAGACATCCATTTTTTGAAGCAGTGAATAATGCCCGCAAACTTAGCTTGATTACATCAATCATAAATAGCATTACTATTATATAATGATGTTATGATTCACTTATGCGAAAGCAATGCTATGCGAGCACAAACATCAGGCCAAGCGCCGTCGCTCTCGCGGCAACACGATCTGAAAGCAACAACCGTTCTGGAAAGGTTTTGGGGAATGTAGGCGCAAAAATCAGCGGCAGTTAAAACTCGCAACCTTGAGGTAACGCATCGTGCCGGGCGAACAGACCTCACCCGCCTCGGGAGCGATCACCTTGTCTACATAGACGCCGGTGACGGTAATGTGATCGCAGCCAAATTCTTCCGATTTCTGCGCAGCCGCTTCCATCTCGCCCTTTTCAAAACAAATCGCGATCTCGTCGCCACTCGCTGTGGTGATGTAGCCCGAGTCATAACAAAAACAAGAAAGCCGGTGCATGACCCCGCGCTTGCTGGTGAAGTCACCCTCGATGGTGACCGTCTTTTTCTTGGACTTGGATTTGCCGCCGTCGGCGTGCGTGGCGGGGCTGGTCATGACGAGGCTGAGCAGCAGGGAAAGGAGAAGATTCATATTGGAGCTATTGTGGTGACAAGATAATCAATGCCTACAAATGCAAGGCCAGAAATTGTGGCTGAGGCCACCATGCGAGAGGGATAGCAGTGAGCTCCGTCGAGTGGACAGCCCGACCCCGCTTGCCGACCGGCAAGCGGGGTCTCGCCCAAATCCAGATCAAAATTATTCTGCGTATTTTTCTGTTATGCCAGGCAACCTCGCCCGGTGCTGTTGCATTAAGTCATTGTAGCCCGATGAAAATGTAAACGATTTTGAAAGACCAAGAACTCATAAGACTCTGCCGCAAGGGCGACCGCAATGCGCAGCGCGTGTTGTATGATCGCTACCAGGGGCACATGTTTCGCTTGTGCTACCGCTACGTGCGGGAGCAGCAGGAGGCCGAAGACATCCTTTGCAAGGGGTTTCACAAGGTGTTTCTGCACATCGCGCAGTTTGAAGACCGCGGGGAGGCCAGTCTGCAGAAATGGATCACCCGCATCATGGTCAACGAGGCACTGATGTGTTTGCGCAAACACAAAATGGAGTTGGTTTCTGAGGATGCTGCGAATGCCATCCCGGCCGGGACCCGCGCCGATAGCGCTATCGAGGCGGAGTATTTGTACAATCTCATTCGCGCGCTGCCGCTGGGCTACCGCACGGTCTTCAATTTATTTGCCGTCGAGGGCTACAGCCACCAGGAGATTGCCGAGCAACTCGGCATCGCTGAGGGCACGAGTAAGTCACAACTGAGCAAGGCTAGGGCCATGCTGCAGGAAATGTTGAACATCCAAGAGAAATACAATGCAACAGAACATAGATCAACTATTTAAGGACGGGGTGGAGTCGCTGCATGCGCAGCCCTCACCCGTGGCACGCGACCCACAGGCGAGCTGGAACCGCATCGAGGGTATGCTGGGCGCAGAAAAGAAAAAACGCCGTGGCGCCTGGATCTGGGTGAGCGCAGCGGCAAGTGTCGCGCTGCTCATCGCGCTGGGCTGGGGTCTATCGCGGCCTGGGGAGAATGGGCTACCCGTGGACAAAGGCATCGCGATGGTCGACTCGATCGTCATCGACGACAAGCTGGCTCACCAAAGCGAACCGCTGCCTGTCACGAAGGATAATGCGCAACAGGAACAGCATCTTACCGCTGCCGATAACCAAACATCGCTCGTTGTGGACAATGGTACCTTGGCGCAAGGGAAATTCAAGTCTGAGAAAGTCGCCAAAAGGAAAGCGAACCCAAACACCATCGACGGCTCACAATTGGTACTCGGGCAAGTGGATATCGTTGACAAAATTTATCAAAACCAGGACATCTCTAATGCCTCCATGTCGATGTCTGTGGTCAGCAGCGCCGACTATATGTATCAATCGGCAGGAGTGAGCATCACAACTGCCGGCAACAAAAAATCCAACCGCAACACCGGCGGAAAAGCGGGCGTAAAGAGCCCGGCACCCGTCACCAATGGCACCTACACTGTCGTGGTCACCGACGCCAATGCCTGCACGGATCAAAAAATGGTCGGTCGCAAAGGCAAGAAAAAAATCGCCGAGCGCGAGCGCAACCAACAACAAGGCTATATCGCCTACAACGAGCCCTACGGCTCCGAGTCCTATGCCGAGACCGTCGAAAACGATTATTTCAAGACGGTGCAAGAGCCGCTGAGCACGTTCAGCATCGACGTGGACCGCGCTAGCTACACCAATCACCGCCGCTTCATCGATGGCAACTCGCTGCCGCCCAAGTACGCGGTGCGCGTGGAGGAATTCATCAACTACTTCCCCTACGAATACCAGCCTCCGCACAACGGCGAGCCGTTCTCGATCCTGCCAGAGGTGACGACCTGCCCTTGGAACAGCGAACACAAACTCGTGCGCATCGCGCTCAAGGGCCGCGAGGTCTCCAACGACAGGGTGCCCGCTAGCAACATTGTCTTTTTGCTGGATGTGTCGGGCTCCATGTCTGATCCCGACAAGCTGCCCCTCTTGAAGCAGGCGCTCACCATGCTCACCGAGCAGCTCCGTGAGCAAGACAAGGTCTCCATCGTGGTCTATGCTGGCGCCGCAGGTCTGGTGCTGCCCCCGACCAGCGGCAACAACAAGCAGGCCATCACCGATGCCCTCAATCGCCTGGAAGCTGGCGGCTCCACCGCAGGTGGCCAAGGCATCGAGCTCGCCTATGCCACCGCCAAACAAAACTTCATGCGAGAAGGCAACAACCGCGTGATCCTCGCCACCGACGGCGACTTCAATGTCGGGGTCTCAGACAATGGCGGCTTGGAGGAACTGATCGTGCGCAAACGGACCGAGGGCGTCTTCCTCTCCGTGCTCGGCTTTGGCGAGGGCAACCTGCAAGACAGCAAAATGGAGCTACTTGCCGACAAGGGCAATGGCAACTACAACTATATCGATGGCGAAAAAGAAGCCAAAAAGGTGCTCGTCACCGAGTTTGGCGGCACCCTACTCACCATCGCCAAAGACGTGAAGATCCAGGTCGAATTCAATCCCGACAATGTGCAGGCCTATCGCCTCATCGGCTACGAAAACCGCAAGCTCAAAAACGAGGACTTCGCCAACGACAAGATCGACGCCGGCGAGCTGGGCGCGGGGCACACCGTCACGGCCTTCTATGAGATCGTGCCACGCGGCGCTGGCTCCAGCTCTGAACTCAAATACCAGCAGCAGGTGGTCACCAATCCTGCTTATGCGAAGGAATTGCTCACTGTGAAGCTGCGCTACAAGGAGCCCAATGGCACAGTGAGCAAGCTGCTGGAGGAGACGCTACGCGACGAGGGTCGCAACATCACCCAGACCAGCAACGACTTTCGCTGGGCGGTCGCCGTCGCTGCCTACGGCATGATCTTGCGCCAGAGCGAGTACAAAGGCACTGCCACCCTGGAGCAGGTCTTGGCCCTGGCCAAGACTGCCGTCGGTGCTGACAAAGAAGGCTACCGCAAGGAGTTTATCGAGCTGGTAACCAAGGCCGCCAACATCACGCAGACCGCAAGGGGCAACTGAGCGCGTCTGCGCGAATAAACCCTGGAATCTGCCTCGGCTTGCCGGGGCAGGTTTGTTTTTGGGGTGGCTATTCTACCACTAATATTTGCTTCCATCCCAATACAATTTTTCGCCCGTTGGCAACAAAATTCCACTGATTGTAAGATGAACTTCACAGCTTTTTTTACCTTTCACGGCCTCCCATCCAATGACAAACCCTTTGGGAAATACGGTTTCGGTGACCTCTTCCAAATCCCTCTCGGTAAATTTGTACACCCTCAATTTGGCATCGTAATAGACTCCACTTTCATTAGAATGACTGCTTCGGGAGAGTTGAACTACATGCACGCCATGCTCAGAGGGAAGCAATTGGAATACCTCTTCATATTCACTGTGACTTGGATGGGCTCCTGAGTTGGTATGTTCCGTGTAGTATTCCACCCGTGTTGGCGAGAAAAAAACGACCGTGCCTCCCCAAAGATCAGGAAAGCCTCGAATGCTGCCGCCTTGCGTTGTCATCTCGAAAGATTCGAGACCTGAAAACCCACGAAGAATGGCAGAATATCCTGTGATGGTGCTCTCCGTAAGCCCCACTTCCGTTGAGGTCAGCTCAAAATGCATGGTCTTCCCAGAAGATTTGAGCGTCCAAGTGCCGCTCATTTTTTTCTGCTTCGCATCCCATTTCCCTTCAAAACGCTCGGTTTCCCGATTGCCGCTCTTTGCCGAGAGAAAAAAGGTCGCGTTCGCCGGGCAAAGTCGCCCCGTTAGATCGATGGGCTTGAGTTGGGTGTGGTAGTAGTATTGCCCTTGAAGATCAATGCATTCTTTGCCTTCCTGCTTGAAAAAGGAAACGTCACCTGTCGAATTCAAGTGCATCTCGATGTTCAGCTTGCCGTCCAATGTCCCGATCATTTGTACGTCGTTCATGACGTCGCGCCCGTCCTGCGCGGCGAGCAATCTCGGCGCGAAACTCGTGACGAAGAAAATCAACGCCACTTTAAAGAGAAGGTTTTTGCGCTGTCTCAGGAGTGAAGGTGTCATTTGACGCTGTATTTTGTCTGGGTTGATCAAGAAAACAATGGGGCCATTGGGAAGATGCTGCTGCAACATACCTTTTCATACTAAAAAATCCAAAAGCTCAGACCTCCTGACATAGCGCAAACTGAACCGAAGATTTTGGCCAATCGCATGCAATGAAGCTTTCGCCCTTGCAGGGCTTGATATTCGTGTGTGCCGCAGACGATGGGCTTTGCCCATCGCTAGTAGCTTGTGCCCTTACAGGGCTATTGAAGTGTCCAACAGCCCTGTAAGGGCACAAGCAGTTAGCGTAGGGCATCGCCCTACGCTCCAAGGCACCCCAAAACACGCAGCCCTGTAAGGGCGGAAGCTAACAGGTGTTATGGCAAATCGCACCTTAAGCAGCCCAAGTTATAGCGACCATTTCAAATTGACTTCATTTCAGTTTGGGAACGGTATGCACTTAGACCTCAATTCTGGGGGCAGGTCGGGAGTTCTGAGTCCAGCCTTCGCTCAATTCATTTTCTGAGCGAATCGATAATCCGTCCTGCATTCTCCCGCCACCAAGCCACAATTTCCAGATCGGCTTGCGCCCAATCCAGCTCCCCCAACGCATGGACCTCGCACCAGCATGCCTGCGCATGCTCACGCAAGTGCAGGCGCCCGCCGACGCAGACCGCGACAAAGGGCATCAGCTCCAGCATAGAGCCGGGTTTGTAGGGGTAGAATGCGCTCGGCCCTTGCTCGACAATGCGGATCGCAAGATTGAGCTCCTCTTGGATCTCCCGCACGATGCAATCAGCGGCTGACTCACCGGGCTCGATTTTGCCACCCGGAAATTCCCATTCCCCGGGCAAAGACATCGCGGAGCCGCGCTGCGTGCAGAGCACGCGCGCACCATCCACTACGATCGCACATGTGACGCGCAAAACCATGCTTGCAAGTTAAAGACGGATTGGCATTCCCGCAGCATCTGCCTGCAAGCCGACATCGCCAGCAAATGGCCCAACAATCGGGAGGCCTGCCCCCTTTTCAGGGACAGGCCTCCATGTTTGCATTGACTTGATTCACCACCGAGGTGATTTACACACTTTTGGTGGTTACAAAGCGCCTTCAGGCATTATTGATCTTCAGCGGAATGCGGCGTGTCACCGTGTACATAGCTGCAGCCGGGGAAGGGGCAGACCATATCTGAGCCCCTGGGTGGCAGCGGATGATGGGCAGCATTATCCAATGTGCCCAGTCCTTTGTGCCAAAACATGCATTCCCATTGGTAGGCATCGGCAGCGTCGCTGCACACCATGAATTTAAAATAGTGGTAATGCGGCTGATTGCGGGCCAGATCATTCAACTTGTCATAGAGCCGCACGTCGTCGCGACCGATGAATGCCGGTGCACCCATGTTGGTGCGGTAGAGGATGTAGATGCCTGGCGAAAAGGGGACTTTGGCGGTGGCCAGACGCGCAAGCGGAATTTTTACGGGGCTTAGGAGATGAGGCTTCATAGCGTATCAAATAATAAGTGGGAGAAAATGAGCGATCCAAAAACTTGGTATTCATGTACTGTGCCGCCGATGGCAAGGATCGGAATCAAACCGACAACTCTTTCTGAAACTTAAATTATGCAAATATTCGAGAATCGCAATACTTTTTTCAGCCCATTTTGATTATGATTATCAATGGATTGAGTCACAAATTTAGGAAGATATCCGTTTCATTTTGTGCCGAGGTAAGGGGTGGGTATCGAAGCATACCTGCCAAGAACCTGAGAATTGAGGCGAAATTGTGCTGCTTTGCCATCTTTTTGGAGCACATTTACCTTTCCACATCTACTCTGTTCATTATTAGCAACAAAGCGCCCGAAAAAAAGTGATTTGGCTGCAATCTTTTTTTAGGAATGTCCTCCCTTAGCAGCGATCAATGCTTCGTCGAGCGCATCCCGATAGAAGGCAAATTCTGGATGCAAGGCATGTGCCAATTCCAAATAAGGTAGCGCTTCCCCGTGTCGACCCAAAGCTTGGAGGTAGACTGCGATCGAAAAAAAGGCGCCGCTATTCTCCTGATCCAAGACCAAAGCACGGGATATGTCTTGCATGCCTTCTTCCAACAATCCCATTTTGATCTTCACATAGCCCAAATTTGCATGGGGATTCGCGATGTTGGGATTGATGCGAATCGCTCGTTCCAAAATCGGGATCGCCTCCTCCTGTCGACCGTTCATCGACAGAAACGACCCGTAGTTGTTGAGTGCATTGGTGTTGCGTGGATTCATGCGCAGCGCTTTTTCCAAGTTCAAGCAAGCTTCTTGCGGCTGCGCCGCCCGCTCTAGCAGCCAAGCGAGCCATACGTAGTCATCGGAATTCGCGCCAAATCGCTGCATTTTAGCTCGGGCGGCAGCAACGGCCTCGGCGTGCTCCCCTGCCAGATTATGGAGATCCACCACAGACCCATAAACCCAACTGGGGGCGTCGCCACGCTCCACCCAAGGCAGCAGGGTGGCAGCAGACTTGGAAAACTCTTTGCGCAGGTCCCACATCTGCGCTTGCAGCAGCAGGCGCTCGTTGGGCTTGAGCCGAATCAATTTCTTGATCCTCTTGTAATCGTATGGATCGGCTTGCGCATCATCAGGTTCGGAATTTGTCTTCAAACTCGGATACAATAGCTCGACAAGCAGCACCGACAGTGCCACGGCATTGAGGATCGCCCAAAAGTTGGTGGGCTTCGCTGTCACGAAAATGATCACGCTCAGCAGCAACAGGGCCAAAATCACCAAGTGGCCTCCTGCAAGGGCAATGATCTGCTGACGATACGCCAAAGTCGCCAATTGAAATTTTGTCACGCCTCCCTCGACCCACAAGCGATTGGGCCTCCAATACAGCAGCAATCGTCCCCTTCTCCAAGACTTGCAGTTCTTCTGATCGTGTTCACTTCCAACGAAGATGATCACGTCGTCAATACCCCACAAAAGCGCAGGAACCGCATGCCCCAATTGATGGCACAGGCTCGCCAACACCTTGAAAACAATGGCCGCCATCACCAACAAAACAATGTAGAGCAGGTAGATCATTTGTACACCGTCATGGCCCTAGTCAGCTACTAAGATAGACTGTCGCTGCCAAATTATCAAACCTGCAGCAGGTCAATAACCCTCGTACATAAAGCGCATCACCTGTTGTATGCCCCTGTTCACCTCTGCCAATACCGTGTTTTTGGGGTGCTTGGCAAGCAGCTTCGCCAGAAACTCCTGCGTGGCTACTTTGCCTCTGACCCTCACCATATCGCGGATGAGGTTGGTGAGTAGATTTTGCGATACCGAGGCCTTCTTTTCATAAGCTGCCTCTGTATTTTTGGTCAATATCGACCAATAGAGGTCTGGATAGGTCTTGCGCATCACATCTGACCATGCCGACAATTGATTGAGGGATTGGCTGGAAATGAACCTTTCCAAACCGTCGATGTCTTGGTCGACCTGATAGAGCCCTACGATTACATCTTGTTGTGCCCATTTGCGTGGATCCAACTCCGAAATCAATTTGCTGCGCTCCAAAACCCATCGGTCGCGACCTGCGATCTCGATGATGTGCTTGAGCGAGACGCGGTCTGTGCGGTAGCCCATGCGGTACACGCGCAAGGCAAGTTCGACGCGGCCATCGACATCGCCAATTTCCGTAAACAATTCATCCACCAGATTTGCCCAGTGGCCCAGCCTGGACGGGTATTGCTGGTTGAGGCTTAAGCCCTTTTCTGCAAGTTTGACTGCTTTTTTGAGGTCATTTTTTGCCCGTGCGACCTCGATCTCGAGATTCAGGAAATAGCGGGTATTGGCTTGTTTTTTGGCAAATTCATCGGCGGCTTCTTTGCCGCGTAGGCGCAGCAACATTTCATGATGGGCCTGCGTGATTTGCGGCAGGTCGTCGTGAACATATTTGAATAGGTTCTCAACCAGGCTCTGCTCCTGTGCAGAGACGCATATTCTGGAGAGCAGCCGCAAGTAGGTATTGCTGCGAAACGAACTTTGCTGCGCATCCAGCGCACGCTGGAAAATCACAAGGCGCATCGGCTCGGGGATCGGGCTGGCCCCGATGCGGTCCAAGACGGCTGTGACCGGCTCCTTGATCGCTTTGACGTCGGCCTCGGTTGAGTGGGTGGAGTCGGCGACGCTCACGAGCGCTTGCAAGAGACTTTTGGCAGCCGCAAACGCAAGGTCAAATACTTGATTTTCAAGGTAACGGGCGCATTCGGCAGTCCATTCATGCAGACGCTTGAGCAAAACGACCATCGCGCCCTTGTTCACCTTTTTGCTCTTGCCCAATGCTGCCTGCACCGTCTCGCTCACGCGCTTCTCGACCTCGGCGGGCGTGGTCGCTGGCAGCAAATCCGCAAAGTGGGCCTTGAGCCGGATCTCGATATTCTTGTCAAGCTTGCATTCTTGCCGCAAAAAAGCCACCAACTCCTCATGGGGCACACGGTCCAAAATGTCGGAAGCAGTCTTGGTGGCCTTGGGCGGCTTGGGTGGCTTTGCCTTCACAGCCTTGGCCTTTGCGGGTTCGTCGCCGATCTTGAGCCTGCCCTTGCCGACAGGTTTTTCCTTCGCGACCTTGCCTGAACGCGTGGTGATGCCTTCTTTGAATTGACCAGCCTCCATTGCAAAAACGAATGCGATTGCATGGCGGCAGAGCGCATCGCCGGCCTGCCCACAAGCGCAAGATGTTCCTACCACAGCCTCGTCTTTCAACTCCAGCGTCGGGTGCCAAGTGCCCTCCGCATCATGAACGACGGCCTCCAACTTGCCCTTGCTGATGCTGTGGATCGACTCAACCTGCCCACGCTCGTAGATCGTGAGTCCGCGCTCAAGCGGCTCGGGTTTCACATGCAATTCAAATTCGCTAAGGGGTATGCGCATGTGGGTGAAATTCGGGAATATTCGGCTTTCTCGAAATTGAATTTTTCAACATGGATTCTACCGCAACCGCCCCGCTAGGCAGCCTATCTGCCATTTATCCAGTTATTACACTGTATACTTGATACAAAATCGTCTATAAAGTAAATTTGATTGTTTGTTTTATTATATTTTCGTTATTTAAGTTGCGTAATTAATCACTCTCGTTTCCTTTTGTGTGCTATCTGTCGCACTCCTATTTTCATTTCTTACTCAACAAATTTGATGATTATGAAAAAATTACCCGCTTATCTATCCTTAATTTTGATGTTGGCACTTGCTTCTTGCCATCGCCCAGACGATGCCCCAGAATTACCAGCCTCCAATCCACCAAATGGTTCGACCGACCCGATCAATATGGGAAATTGCGGTGCAACAGCCTCCACAGACTTGATTGCTGGACAGCATACCGTGATCGGGAAAGTTACGGTGTCAACAAATGGTACCTTCATCCGTGTCATTTACGAGCTCAACCAACCCAATTGGGGCATTACCCAAACCCACCTTGACGTCAAAGAAGGCTGGGAGCAAATACCTCAAGCCGGCAATGGCAACCCAGTACCCGGGCAATTTGAGTTCAAAACCGATCATGACAAAATCATTGGTTACTATTATGACGTCGATGTCACGGGGATGTCGCAGGTGAGCATTGCTGCGCATTGCAAAGTGGTGAAACTATCGGGAGTCAATCCAAATCCGATCGATGCATTGGTTCCGGGACTTCAATTGAACATGGACGTAGACATCTATTCCGTGCTATCTGGCCAAAGTAGCAATATCCCTTACTACCTTGGACTTAACTTGTCTGGTACTGCTGGATCTGGATTTTACGATGGCTTTTGCGTAGACAAAGGTTCCAGTCTGAGCAGCCATATCACCTATGATGTGCTAACCTTGGACCCCTTTGTTACTGAAACAAGTCTCCTCAATTGCATGGGCATCGACCAACCGGAAAACTTGGATTTGGTGGCCTATATCTTGAATCAGTACTATCTGGGACAATATTCAAATGCACAAGCAGAGGAATTGCAAGCCGCAATCTGGACGCTGATGGAACCAAGTGGAACCACGATTTCCTCCAACGAGATCAACTGGGATCAAGGAGTCGTGAATACGATCCTCAACGATGCTTCCAACGGAGAAGGGTACATCCCTGGACTTTGCGATTATCGATTTCTTTTGATGGATTCCCGATGCTCCCCCCAAGTTGCAGGCGGAGACGATGCACAGACAACCTTTACCGTCATCGCACCTCAAGAATGCGTACAAATTGGGGAAGAAACGGCCTGGGGATACGGCCCACAATTCCCTGGACGCAACTGGGGCATGTATTTCAATTATTGTATCCAGTAATGAACTAAGAAATTCGATAGCCTCGCTAAAAGGGAATCCTCCATCGATTAGTACCCGATGGAGGATTCCCTTTTAGACATCTATAGGCTGCCAATTGCCTACTGACGCATCAATTTGATCGTCTTGCTGTGGTCCCCCACATGCACTTCTAGGAAATAGATGCCAGCAGGCAGAATTGGCTCCACCAATACTTGGTTTGAGGTGACATTGCTCATCTCCCAAAGCAGGCGGCCGTTCAAATCGGTGAGTGAAAGTTGGGCCGAGGCGTTGCCGAGACCAGACAATTGTACCGTGAAGGCCGTTGCAAATGGGTTGGGTACCACATTCACCCCGACATTCAAAGCCTGCCCGACGGCGATGACGAGATCTACCGTGAATGTTTGCACATCTGTGCAGCCATTGGCATCAGTGATGGTGACCATGTAGGTGCCGGCTGCGAGGCCCGTCAGGTCTTGTGTCGTAGCGCCGGTGCTCCAGAGGTAGCTCAGGCTGCCGGTGCCGCCAGAGACCGTGAGGTCGATGCTGCCATTGTTCGAACCGGTGTCGTCACCGGTCACGCCGCTCGCCACGATGGCTGCTGGGTCCGCAAGATTCATGGTGTCCATGCCCGTGCAACCATTGCTGTCGGTGATCACCACAGTATAACTGCCAGCGACGAGGCCATTGATGTTTTGTGTGGTACTGCCATTGCTCCATAGGTAGGAATAGCCCGGCGTGCCGCCTAGAGGTATGAGGTTGATGCTGCCATTGGCATCTCCGATACAGGCCGGCAAACTAGCCAAAACGGAATCGGTGACCATGGCTGGGTCGACGACCGAAACGCTCGCGACGATTCCGCAGCCGCTACCGTCAGTCACCGTTACGGTATATGCCCCTGCAGGCAGTGATGAAACGGTGGCAAAAGTGTCGCCTGTCGACCATAAGTAGGAGTAATTGCCTGCGCCGCCAGTAGGTGTGACCAACACTGCGCCGTTGCTATCTCCATTGCAAGATGGGGAGAGTGTGCTATCGGCGATCACAATGGCGCTAGGCTCCTGAACTGCCGCACTTGCTACTGTCGAGCAACCATTCGTATCTGTCACAGTCACCGAGTAGGTGCCTGCGGGGAGGGCATTGATGTTTTGTGCCGTGCTGCCATTGGACCAAACGCAAGAATATCCGGCGACACCCCCAGAGATGTTGTTGGTGATGCTGCCGTCGGCAGCGCCATTGCATGATGCATCGGTCGGCTGCGTGACAGCCGTGAGCAACGCGGGCTCGGTGACCACGATGGAGGTGATGGTG
This sequence comes from Bacteroidota bacterium, assembly GCA_031424495.1. Taxonomy (GTDB): domain Bacteria; phylum Bacteroidota; class Bacteroidia; order J057; family JADKCL01; genus JADKCL01. The sequence continues at coordinate 15,134 of JANPHP010000437.1, forward strand.
CTGCAAGGCACCTGGTCTGAAACGGTAACCAAATAGGTGCCTGCAGCCAGGGCCGTCACATCTTGCGTGGTGGCACCATTGCTCCAGATGTAGTTGTAGGCCGGCGAACCGCCTGTGACCGAGAGATCGATGGCGCCATCGCTCCCACCATTACAATTGGGGCTCGTGATTACCGAGGTGTTTACCGGTGAATTGCCTTGGCCGATTGTAATGTTATCCCACACTCCCACGGATGTGTTGAAGTTGTAGAGACTCACGCGACTGATCGCATTCACAGAGGTAGACCTGAAGGGGAATCCCGTCGACAAGAGCACGCCATTGATCCAAATATCAAAGGTGTGCAAGGTCCAGTTGATGTTGCGCATCTCGATATGGTACCATGCATTGGGGGGGCAGGTATAGATGTAGGTCGAGCTGGAAACGAAACGGAGATTGGTGCCACCCTGCCAATAGCAAAACATGATGCAATTGGTTGCACTTAGGCTGGCGTCACCAGCGACCATGTAATTGGCGGCACCGGCTCCTGTGGGATAGACATCCCAGCTGATGTAGTTGGGTGTTGCGGGTGTGAAGCTGGTATTGAAACCCGTGAGGTGGGTACTTGTGCCGCCGGTTCCTTCGAGGCGATAGACTCCAGAATAGGGATTGGTGTTGGTGACCGCACCCGAGGTGAGGCCGGTCCCGATGGTCCAAGTCGGGGTGTAAGATCCTGATTCAAAGCCGTCATAAAACGGTGAGCTGCATTGGGCAGCAAGCTGCAAAGCAAGCAAGGACAAAACACAAAAAGTGAGTAGTCTTATTTTCATAGGTTGAATAATGAATTGCGAAGCGCAGTAACTGATTGATTTTGAAGGCGAAGATAGTGGTTTTGTCCGGTTTTCGCGTGCAGATCAATGAAATTTAGAGGCAAAAATGCCCATGTGGATGCACTCCTGTCGCACGCGGATATGCGCTCCCTTCATTTGGAAACTGGGGGAGGTCATCTCTTGGGTGATCGGGAGGTGGGTCTCTTTTTAACTTGATGGCCGTCTAAAATGTCCATAGGTCGTTTGAAAACCTCATTTTACCTGAAGTTTTGCAAGCGTAACCCGATGAAAATGGGTTCAAACGTTCCTATTCAACATTAACGAAAAGCCAATATTTCAATTCCCCAATCACATATTCCGCCGATACTGCCCGCCCACCTCATACAAGGCCCGCGTCATCTGCCCCAAGGAGCAGACCTTGCCGGCCTCCATTAAGGCTTCAAAGAGATTCTCGTTCTTGATCGCTGCGAGTTGCAAGGTGCGCAACGCTGCCTTGGAGGCTGCCGCATTGCGCTTTTGCAGGCTGTGGATGTCGGTGATCTGGGCCACTTTTTCTTCTTCGGTCGAGCGGATGACCTCCTTGGGGATGATCGTGGGGCTGCCTTCGCTGCTCAGGAAGGTGTTCACGCCGACGATTGGGAGTTCGCCGGTGTGTTTTTGCATCTCGTAGTAGAGCGATTCTTCTTGGATCTTGCTGCGTTGGTACATGGTCTCCATCGCCCCGAGGGCCCCGCCACGGTCGGTGAGGCGCTTGAACTCGGTCATGACGGCGTCCTCGACGAGGTCGGTGAGCTCCTCAATGATGAAGGCTCCTTGCAGCGGATTTTCGTTGTTGGCGAGGCCGAGCTCCTTGTTGATGATCAGCTGTATGGCCATGGCACGGCGCACGCTGTCTTCGGTCGGGGTCGTGATCGCCTCGTCATAAGCGTTGGTGTGCAGCGAGTTGCAGTTGTCGTAGATCGCATAGAGCGCCTGCAAGGTGGTGCGGATGTCGTTGAATGCGATTTCTTGCGCATGCAAGGAACGACCGCTCGTCTGGATGTGGTACTTGAGCATTTGGCTGCGCTCGTTGCCGCCATATTTGTTCTTGATCGCCTTGGCCCAGATGCGCCTTGCGACTCGGCCGATCACGGCATACTCGGGGTCCATGCCGTTGCTGAAAAAGAAGCTCAGGTTGGGCGCGAAGTCGTCGATATTCATTCCCCGGCTCAGGTAATACTCGACATAAGTAAAACCATTCGACAGGGTAAATGCCAGCTGCGTGATCGGATTCGCCCCCGCCTCGGCGATGTGGTAGCCCGAGATCGAGACGGAATAGAAGTTCCTGACAGCGTGGTCGATGAAGTATTGCTGGATGTCACCCATCATCCGCAGTGCAAATTCAGTGGAGAAAATGCAGGTGTTTTGGGCTTGATCTTCTTTGAGAATGTCGGCTTGGACGGTGCCACGCGTGGTGCTCATGGCATTGGCGCGAATTTTTGCGTAGACGTCGGCGGGCAGCACTTGGTCGCCCGTGACGCCGAGCAGCAGGAGGCCGAGGCCGTCGTTGCCATCGGGCAATTCGGCGCGGTAGGTCGGCACAGGCTCGCCTTTTTCACGGTAGATGGCCGCGATCTTGGCTTTCACTTCATCCACCAAACCATTTTCGCGAATGTATTTCTCGCATTGCTGGTCCACGGCGGTATTCATATAATAGGCCAAGAGCATCGGCGCGGGCCCATTGATGGTCATGGAGACCGATGTGGTCGGCTTGCAAAGGTCAAAGCCAGAATACAGGCGCTTGGCATCGTCCAAACAGGCGATGCTCACACCCGAGTTGCCGATCTTGCCGTAGATGTCGGGGCGGTAATCGGGATCCTCACCATAGAGCGTGACCGAGTCGAATGCCGTGCTCAGGCGCGCCGCGGGCAGGCCCTGGCTCACGTAGTGAAAGCGCTTGTTGGTGCGCTCGGGTCCGCCCTCGCCCGCAAACATGCGCGTGGGATCCTCGCCCGTGCGCTTGAAGGGGTATACGCCTGCTGTGTAGGGGAATTCGCCAGGCACATTCTCCCTGAAACTCCAGCGCAAAATCTCGCCCAAATCCTTGAAACGCGGCAGGGCGATCTTGGGCAACTGGGTGCCTGATAGCGACTTGGTGTAGTTGGCGACCTTGATTTCCTTGCCCCTGACTTCGTAGGTAAAAAACTCGCCGCGGTACTGCTTGCCCTTGGTGTCCCAGCCGTTGAGGATGTCTTGGCTCTCGGCCGCAAGGCGGCGGTGAGCATCCTCGCGCAGGCCCTTGAGCGTATCGATGCTAGGCGCATGGCTTGCATCGAGGCTTTTGAGGTGACCGATCGTGCCGTCCAGGTTGTAGACGGTCGTGGCCAATTGCGTTTGCTCCTTGACCCACTTCTCAAAGCGGTCATTTTCCTCGGAGATTTCGGCGAGGTAGCGCGTGCGGTCTGGGGGGATGATGTAGATTTTCTCGCTCATCTCGTCGGTCGCGGCGAAGTGCGAGTCGAGCGGCGTTTTGGTCTTCTCGTGCAAGACCCGCATGATCTGGCGGTAGAGCTGATTGGTGCCCGGGTCGTTGAACTGCGAGGCGATCGTGCCGAAGACGGGCATGTCGTCGGGATTGCTGTGCCAGAGGTTGCGGGTGCGTTGATATTGTTTTTTGACGTCGCGAAGGGCATCGAGCGCGCCGCGCTTGTCAAATTTGTTGATCGAGATGATGTCGGCATAGTCGATCATGTCGATCTTCTCGAGCTGGGTTGCGGCGCCATACTCGGGCGTCATCACATACAAGGACACATCGGCGACCTCGGTGATCTCGCTGTCGCTCTGCCCGATGCCGGCCGTCTCCACGATGATCAAGTCAAATCCTGCTGCGCGGAATACCTTCACGGACTCGTCTACCGCTTGGCTCATGGCGATATTCGCTTGGCGGGTCGCCATCGAGCGCATGTAGACGCGGCTGTTGAAGATGGCATTCATGCGAATGCGGTCACCCAAGAGCGCGCCGCCAGTTTTGCGCTTGCTGGGGTCAACGCTGAGCACGGCGATGGTCTTGTCTTCAAAGTCCATCAAAAATCGGCGCACGAGTTCGTCGGTGAGGGAGCTCTTGCCGGCGCCACCAGTGCCTGTGATGCCGAGGATCGGGATCACCTTGTCGGCAGGTTGGCGCTTCTCGACCTCGGCCATGAAGGCCTTGCCGAGCTGCGGATCGTTCTCGACGATGGTGATCACGCGGCCGATGAGGCCGTGGTCTTGGGAACCCATCTTCCCGATCATACTCGGGTGGATGGAGTTGAGATTGGCGAAGTCGCATTGCTGGATCACGTCATTGATCATGCCTTGCAGGCCCATCTCGCGTCCGTCGTCGGGGGAGTAGATGCGGCTGACGCCGTAGGCGTGGAGTTCGGCGATCTCGTCGGGGAGAATGGTGCCGCCGCCGCCGCCAAAGAGTTTGATGTGGCCTGCGCCGCGCTCCTTGAGCAGGTCGTGCATGTATTTGAAATACTCGACGTGGCCGCCTTGGTAGGATGTGATGGCGATGCCCTGCACATCCTCTTGGATCGCGCAGTCGACGATTTCCTGCACCGAGCGGTTGTGGCCGAGGTGGATCACCTCGACGCCCGTGGCCTGCATGATGCGCCGCATGATGTTGATGGCCGCGTCGTGGCCATCAAAGAGGCTGGCCGCCGTGACGAGCCGGATTTTATTGACGGGGGAGTATGGGGTGGGGGGGGTCATTGCGCTTTCTGAATTTTGGAACGAAGATAGTGGACTGCGGCCATACAGTATTCACGGTGGTGGCCTTGGCTTTTGTCAAGCCAAAAATCGATTTCGTTTTGAAGCTGTTGGTCGGTAAAGAAGCCAGTTTTCTTGAGTTTGGAGAGTCGGGCTGTTGCCCGATCGATCGTTTCCTTTCGATTCTCTAGCAACAGCTCAGTATTGAGATGAAGCATCCCATCAATTTCTAGCTGGATTTTTGGATCATCAGAAAAGGCCCGGCCATTCCGCTCAAACCTTACCAGTCTTTCACAATCCCGCTTTCGAGGGTCGATATTAAGCCAAACATTCCCTCGCAAACCGCTGCAATTTCGTTCGCCCGTATTACAACTGGCAAGCATATTCATGAAGTTCAAATCATTGTCCTTGTGATCTTGAGGTGATAGCGGCGAGCTCAGGTGATGATTCTGAGGGATATAATGCTCTACGCTCATCTGCTTCTCTGAGATGCGTTGCATACAATAGCAACAGATATACCCCTGTTCGGTTGAGAGTGCTGTTTTTAGCGGCGAATTTCCATAAACATCCTTGTCCCCATAACCACTATAGGATGCATTGGGTGTGAGATTGCGGTAATCTCGCAGTGCTTGTGGTTCGTTTTTGATGTTTTTGATGACATGCTTCACTTTGCGACCTCCTTGGCACGGGCCAAATCGTCCTCCAAATCTTCCAAAAAGAACCTGGCTCTTACGATTTCGGTGTCCATAGTACCCCAGTGATTTTCCAGATCCTCGAATATGGCCTTGGCCTCCTCCATTGCGTGCTTTTCAAGCAAGGTATAGAAGTGCTGCAGCTTGTCTCCAAATTCTTTGGGCCGTTTCTCGATTCCGAATACCTCAGTCAAAATCGTATTGCTATCCCTTCCTTCCGTGTGGATCTTCAATGGCTTCACCTTGAAGTCCTTGATCACTTGCACATTTTCAGGTTTCAACGAACTGATCACCTGCGGCGAATGCGTGGTGCATATAAACTGGATATTCGGAAACTCCCGTGTGAGGATAGGCAATATCTGCCGCTGCCAATCGGGATGCAAATGCAACTCGACCTCGTCGATCAAGACCACGCCACCCGACTTGTAGGCGTCTAGGCCCATGTGAGGATTGAGCGTCGCGCACTGAAAGGCGATCCCGGTGCTGATGAGGAGTAAGCTTTTTTGGCCGTCGCTGAGGTCGTTAAGGAGAATTCGTCTTCCATCATTGAATTTGATCGCAAGGCTTTCCTTGTCATAATCGAAATAGAAAATTTCGCAATCTTCGACAACTCTTGCAGCAATAATTCTTATCAAATCAAGTCTGCTGCTATCAAAGGCCAAATGAAGCTCTTTGCTCTGCATTGCAGATTTTTGCATTCTTTCGATCTCCTTTTCAAAAAAGGCCGTACCGTTTGCCTTCTTTAATGAATCGAAATAAACAGCGAAGGTCCCCATGTGGGAGTATTTAGGCAAGCTATCTTGGGCATCCGACGATCCATTTTCCCAAATGCGTTGGGTTGAAAAGTACTGGAGTACAGGAAACCCCACGATTGGCGCTGCGGGACTTCTAGCCCAGCTACTTACAACATCATATAGTTCATCAGTATCAATACCCAAAGGGTCAGGATCGGGAAGTTCAACGATCCATTTTGCTTGTTTTCCAGGGTGATCAAACTCTGCTACTGTCAGGATTCTAGCTGGAATTTGGGGAATCATTCTCCCGCCCACGTTGGTAAGCCGGACGTCGGAATCCACAATCCAAGAACGATACAGCTTGTTGATGTTAATCGTCCGGAAAAATTGACTAAGTGCAATCCCAACCCCCTCCAACAGCGCGGTCTTCCCACTCGCATTCAAGCCCACAAACACATTCAGTTGCGGGTGCAGGTCGATCTTCTCCTTTTCAAAGCACCTGAAGTTTTCGAGTTCGATGGATGTGAGACGCATGAAATCCTGATTGATAACGTTGAGACCACAAATATAAGCATTCCCAAGCCCACAAAAATCACTGCACGCTTGCCAAATCTGCCGCTAGCCTCGCATCCCCAGGCGCGAGACGCAGGCCCATTTCCAGGTATTTCCTGGCACGCACGCCGTCGCGTTTTTCGCTCCAGAAGTAGTCGTAGGCGACGCGGTGGAAGAAGTCGGTGAGCTCGGGCACGTGCTGCCCGCGCTTGCTCAGGTAGTCGAGGTATTGGTCGACAAAGTCGGTGGGCTTGGTGCGCAGCGTGTTTTCAAAGTAGGGCAGCAGCTTGGCGATGTCGCCGTCGCGTTGGTAGTAGGCGGCCGCGATGCCGTCACGGCAAGTGTGGGCGTCGTAATAGGCTGGGTAAATTTCGAGGGCCTTGTTCACGTAGGGCCAAGCCTCGTCGTAGAGCGCCTTTTGTTTGTCGGGATCCTTTTCTTGCAGCGCCTTTTCATAGAGCGAGTAGGCATAGTACTGATTGCTGCGGGCGCTGTTGAAGCTCACTTGGATGCTCGCCGCCTCCAAGGTGGCGGAGTTTTCCCAGTCGGGCACCCGCGTGAACGTGCGCACGGCAAAACCGACGCCCATTGCAGCAATCAAGCCGTAGGCGATCGCCTTGCCAGCATTCGGGGAGAGCCACTCGGGCAGTTTCTGAACGAGCAGGTAGGCGATGAGCAGGCAAAAGCCGACGCTGGGCATGTAGATGAAGCGCTCATTCATAAATGTGCCGACCGGGAAGACCAGGTTGGAGACGATGCTGAGCGTGATGAAAAAATAGAGGATCGAAAAAGCCGCGACTTTGGACTTGCGCCACATCCATCCGGCCAAGCCCAACAATCCGACCACCAAAACCAATGATCCCAAGGCCCGCCAATCGGCCCAGCCCACCAAAGGCACATGGTAGGGATAGTAATCGTGGGTGAGCGGATGCGGATAAAACAACAATTTGAAGTACCACCCGATGGTCATCGTGATGGTCGCATATTTCTGGCCCACGGTCGCGTCGACAAAGGGATTGTTCATGAGGTCGGTGACCTGCGTGCCGCTGTCGAGCAAAAAGCCGATCACCGAGGCGCGCAAGCCGATGAAGATGAACGCCATTGCCAGCAGTGGCGCGGTCACAAAGGCCACCTGTTGCTTGGAAGCGCTGGTGAAGAGCAATGCGGCCATCGGGATGATGGCCAGAAAGGTGAGCGCATTCTCCTTGGCAAGCAAGGCGAGCAGAAACAGGATCGGCGCACCTACCACATATTTAATATGTGGTGTAGCGATCTGCCGCAGCACGGCATACATCGCGGCAAGCGCAAACAGCAGGGCGAGGATTTCATCTCGGCCCTTGATATTGGCGACGGCCTCGGTATGGGTCGGATGCAGCGCAAAGAGCAGCGCCCCGACAAATGGCACCGTAAAATACCACACCGACTCCTTGGAGGGCGGCATGAAGAGAAAAAAGAGCCGGTAGATCATCAAGGCCGTGAGGGCATAGAGCAAAATGTTGATGAAGTGGCTGATGCCTGGCTTGGGGCCAAAAATCTGCTGCTCAATGGCGAATGTCGCGATCGAGAGCGGGCGGTAGCGGGCGCCCACGACTAGGTTCTTTTGCGTGCCCAAAAATCCCGTGAATGATTCAGTTCCAAAGATATCGTTCAGCCCTTTGGTGCCCTTTTTGACAAACTTGTTTTCTGACAAGACGATCTTGTCGTCGAGCACATATCCAAACCTCGTGGACTGAAAATAAAGGGCAAATGGCAGTAACAATAAGATCAACCCTGGAATCCAGTGTTGTTTCCAAAACGAGGGACGCGCTGCGCTGTCCTTGCCCTTTTTACCAGCCGGTGATGCCTTCGGCGGTACGGAAGTTGTCTTTTTCCTGACACTCATGCGTTGAAATTGGGGGGAAGCGGTGGAAAATCAAAATATAGCCGTATTTTTTGAGTTGGAGCTGCTATTGACCGCTGCAACGCAGGCGCGGGAAACATTTTTGAGAGCCCGCGAGTCATGTGGCAATAGGGGTACTGATATTTGCATACCCAGCCCACCTCTTTTTTTAGGATATTTGCAAGACAGATGCGTGGACGTCGGTACAATATGAAAAACTACATCTTTCGATTTGCGATTGCGCTTGTTTTGATAAGCCCTATGCTTGGCAGCCTCTTGGCGCAAAAGGGCAACCTCGGTGTATCACCTGCAGTGAAGCCAGCCGTGAAACCGCAGGTGGAAACTCCCGCTGTCAGGACCAGCACAGTGGACCTGCCAGCGCAGCCATTCGCAGCAAGTCAGCCCAAACCCAAGGCGGAACCCAAGCCCCAAAGTCGATTTGATGGCCAGAACGGCCTCTTCATCCCCGTGTGGCAACCCAACATACAGGTGAATGCAATGGGCAACCTGAATAAGTTTGTCGATGCACCATGGTTTGAAGGCGCAACCTTGGACCCACGCGTTTCCAACCTGCCCTACTATGACCTCGTCGTGCCAGTCGGCAAGCAACAGGTAGTGGTGGCTACACAAGTCCAAGCCGAGCAGGTGAATGAAGTGCGTAACGCCACCTTTCAAGAAACCGCCATCGCTGCCGCACTCTCCACCGAAGACGAGTGGTACCCAAATTCGCATGTGGTTCCTGGCCAAATCATCACGATCAAGGGTGAAGATTTCCAGCATGTACACATCTACCCCATCTTGATCAGCACCCGCGGCGACCGCTACAAAAAGGCCGACCGCATCAACTACTCGGTCGCAACGCGCAACGACGCGACGCGCAAATCGCCCAACTACAACGCCCGCATGGGCTACGTCACCGAAAGCGCCCTCAACACAGGCAATTGGTACAAGATTGGCGTGACATCTGAAGGCATTTATCAACTGGACTATACCTTTTTCAGCGGATTGGGTGTGGATCCATCGCAGATCGACCCACGCACCGTGCGCGTGTTTGGCAACGGGGGCGCGATGCTGCCTCAAAAAGCTGGCATCTACCCCTACGACGACGTGATGGAAAATGCCATCGTCGGCCAGGGCGAAGGAGACGGTGTTTTTGATCAAGGAGACTATTTTGTTTTCTATTCGCCAGGATTGGGTCGTTGGGAAAAAAATGCCACTCTCGGCAGGCATATCTTTTTCCCAAACTTCTACGCAGACACGACATTCTACTTTGTGACCTGGGGGAATGCCAATGGCAAAAGGGTCACGACAGCCCCTGCAACGCCTACTGCGACCTTCACCCCGACTTATACCACCAAGTATGGGCACTATGAAAATGACAAATTCAACTCGATCATCTCGGGCAGGATTTGGCTGGGCGAGCGGTTTGACCTCACGACCACGCAAAATTTCAACTTCAACCTGCCCAATGTCGTTGGCGGATCAAATGTAAAAACAACCGTGCGGGTCGGCGCACGCTCCAACGGTACTGCGAGCAATTTTACAGTGAATGAAGGAACTACGACCTTTGCCGTGCTGCCAATATTGCAAACCTCACCCGATTACGGCACGACCGACTACTATGGCTCCAACCGCACCTTCAACATCCCTGCGTCGCAAGTCGCAGACGGTCAGTTGAATATGCAACTCACCTACAGTAAGCCGACCACGAGCTCTGTAGGCTTTCTCGACTATATCGAGTTTGAGTATCAGCAATCGCTCAATATCAGCAATCAGCCCTATTTTGCGTTTGAGGCCAGCGACAATGTCGGTCCGGGCGAAGTTTTTGCCTACAATTTTGCTGGCGCATCTGCTGGTTATCAGGTCTGGGACGTCACCGATTACCTTAATGTAAAGTCGATCAATAGCACGATCAATGGCAACAACTTGAGCTTCAATGCAGCCGCAGACAGCCTCAAGCAGTTTGTAGCTTTCACAAGCTCAAGCTTCAAGCGCCCTGTGAATGGCAAGTCGATCCCCAATCAGAATTTGCATGGACTCGGCCAAGTCGACTTCCTGATCATCACACATCCGCAATTTGCTGAGGAGGCCGAGCGCCTTGCGGCTTTTCACCGCAATCACTACCAGCAGGCGGTGCATGTCGTCGCAATCGGTGATGTCTACAATGAGTTTGGATCGGGTGCCCAAGACCCAACCGCCATCAGGGATTTTGCCAAGATGTTTTATGACCGTGGCCAAGCCGGTAGCCTGCCTACCCTTAAGTACATGGAATTGGTCGGTGACGGCTCTTATGATTACAAGCATATCCAGACCCCAGTCGGCAGCAACTTCATCGCAACTTACCAGAGTCGTGGCTCCCAGGTGCCCACGGGCAGCTATTGCAGCGACGACTATTATGGTTTTCTCGACGATGGCGAGGGCTTGTGGGGAGAAGGCGCTGCGACGGCGAGCCAGGAAACCAATCCGCTGTTTGTTGCTGAGGGCGATGTCAATTTGGTCGATCATGGTCTAGACGTGAGTGTGGGCCGCCTGCCGGTTTCGAGCAATGGCGAAGCACATGACATGGTCAACAAGATCATCGCCTACCACAATGACCCGGCAGGGTATGGAGCTTGGCGCAACCGCGTCTTGCTGGTGGCTGATCACAAAGATGCCGATGGCGACACGCACGTGCGGCAAGCGGATGGCTACACAGGACAGATCGAAGCAACAGCCCCCTGTGCCAACATCGACAAAATCTACATGGACAACTATGTGATGGAAAACCAAGCTTCTGGCGACCGTTTTCCCGATGGCAAGGCTGCGCTCCTGCGCGCACTCGATGAGGGCAGCCTGCTCGTGAACTATACTGGCCACGGCGGCGAAGTCGGCTGGAGCAATGCACAAATCTTGGACATCTCAGACATCAATAAACTCTCCAATGGGGTGCGCTTGCCGGCCTATGTCACCGCGACCTGCGAGTTTGGCCGCTGGGACGACCCTGCACGTAAATCAGGTGCAGAGACCATTCTCCTCAATCCAGCTGGCGGCGGCATCGCAATGTTCACGACCGTGAGAGTCGTGTTTTCGGGCCCCAACCACACCATCAACACCAATTACTACAACGAAGTCTTTGACTATGACGTACCCAACAACCGCTGGTCTACGATGGGCGAGATTTTTCAGCGCACCAAAAACTTGAGCTGGGGCGGATCAGTCAACAATCGCAATTTCTCTCTGCTCGGTGATCCTGCCATGCAATTGGCCTATCCCGAAAACAAGGCGGTCATCACCAAGATCAACGGTATCAGCGTGAATGACACGATCGTCGACACGCTGGGTGCACTGAGCCTGATCACGATCGAAGGCGAGGCCCGCGACGTGCTAGACAACTTGATGCCTAGCTACAATGGCGATCTTGCGATCACGGTGTTTGACAAGGCATCTAAATTCACCACCCGTCGCAGGCCATTTCCTTTCATCTGGCAAAAAAATCGCGTCTTCAAGGGGACCTCTACCGTACAAAACGGCTTGTTTTCCTTCCAGTTTGTCGTGCCGGTCGACATTTCTTATGAAGACCTGCTCCCAGACCTGCATGGCAAAATCAGCCTCTACTTCAATGACCTTACTTCAGATGGCGGCGGCTGTACCAAAAACATTTTTGTTGGTGGCAGCGGCACTGCGAGCATCATCGACAACCGTCCCCCTGAAATGGACCTCTTCATGAACGACATCAAATTTGCCGATGGAGGCATGGTCGGGCCCAATCCCGTGATGCTTGCTGAACTTTTTGATGAAAACGGCATCAACACCGTCGGTACCGGCATCGGTCACGAGCTCACGGCTATCCTGGACGATGACGAGAGCAATGTATATGTACTCAATGATTTCTATGAGGCGAGCCGCAACAGCTACCAAGAAGGCACCATCAAGTTTCCATTCACGGACTTGGCTACGGGCGAGCACAATCTGCGCGTGAAAATTTGGGACGTCGCCAACAACAGCAAGGAAGGTGAAATCAACTTCCTAGTCGCTGATGATGCCAATATGGCATTGGGGCACGTGCTCAATTACCCCAATCCATTCACCACGAACACTAAATTTTTCATCGAGCACAACCGCAATGGCAGCCAACTCTCGGTGATCATCAAGGTGTACTCGGTCTCTGGCAAGCTCGTGAAGTCGCTGCAAGACAACATCTTCGCAGAGGGCAATCTGTATTGCGACCTGGAGTGGGACGGCAAGGACGACTTTGGCGACCTGATCGGGCGCGGAGTGTATGTCTATGAGGTCATCGTCAAAGATGAAACCACAGGTGACCGTGTATCGACATTTGAGAAACTGGTATTGCTACGCTAATCGGCGGCCACGGCCAATTTTTTTGAAGGGCCCTTGGGGGATGTGCCATCAACGTCTGTATTCTACCCAGGCAGCGGGCACATCTCCAACAGAAATCGGAGGTACCCGATAATTGCCTATCTTTTTTGAAACTGAACGTGCATCTTTGATTCATAGAAATCCAATTCGGATTTTCACAGAAAGAAAAATTGCAAAAACGATTGTCGCCAAGTGCAAAAGTGCTACCTTGGTGCAAAGATTTAAGCCTATCGGATAATTATCTACTTTTGTAAGTATTTTTGAATTGGAAGGTAATAGGAACTCCTTGGCAGAGGTCAGGGAACAAAAGTAGAATATAATGAGAATCAAGGTATTTCTGACAACTCTTGCTTGCGCTGCATTTTTTGTTGCCATAGGGACGCATCGCTTGCATGCCCAATCCACGCCGGCTGGCCAAGACATCAAAGCCATCACGACTGCGGTGCCATTTTTGATGATTTGCCCGGACTCTCGAAGCGGAGGCCTCGGTGAAGCAGGTGTCGCCATCGCAGACAATGCCAATGCCTCGCATTGGAACCTCTCCGCACTGGCATTTTCCCAGAAAAAATTTGGCGTTGGCCTCAGCTATACGCCTTGGTTGCGCCGCTTGGTGCCCGACATCAACCTCTCCTACCTGAGCGGTTATTACAACATGGGCGAGCGTGCCGGTGTGATTTCCTCCTCATTGCGCTATTTCTCCCTCGGCAACATCATTTTCACCGACGAGAATGCCGTGGAGTATGGCAAGTTCAACGCCAACGAGTTTGCATGGGATGCAGGCTATACCCGCAAAGTCACCGAGAATTTCTCTGCAGGTGTTGCCTTGCGTTTCATCTACAGTAACCTCGCCGCAAACGCCAGCGTGAACGGTTTTGAAACCAAGCCTGGCGTCTCCTTCGCTGGCGACGTGAACATGCTCTACACCAAAGATTTTGATGCAGGTGCACTCCCGCTCAACTTCAAGTGGGGCCTCAACATCTCCAACATCGGCGCCAAAATCAGCTATACCAACAGCGCCAACAAAGACTTCATCCCCACCAACTTGCGTCTGGGCGCTGCCCTCAAGACCGGCTTGGATGAATACAACAGCATCACCGTCACCGCCGACATCAACAAATTGATGGTTCCAACCGAAGGTGGCCAATCGAAGCAAACCCTGATCTCGGGTATGTTCAGCAGCTTTGGCGATGCGCCTGGCGGCTTTACTGAAGAATTCAAAGAGGTCAACCTCTCGACAGGTGTCGAGTACTGGTACAATGATCTGTTCGCAGCCCGCGCTGGCCTCTTCTTGGAAGACGCCACCAAAGGCAACCGCAAGTTCATCACCTTGGGTATGGGTGTGAAGTACAGTGTGTTTGCGCTCGACTTTGCCTACTTGGCATCGCTGAGCCAAAACCACCCCTTGCAAAACACCCTCCGTTTCTCGCTCGGCTTCGCATTTGACGAAGCGGGAAACCGCTAACATGTAGTTGATTGATTTTCTATAAGGAAAGACCCCGGCTCCCCGCTGGGGCTTTCTTTTTTGGGGGCTTATTTTGAGAATTGATGATTGTAGCGGATGCTTATCTTTGGGGGAATGTAGGAGGCGCAGCCTAAAATTTGACCTATGCTGAAAAGACTGAAGCTTGAAAATGTCGGACCCGCCGCAAAAATGGAGCTGGACCTAGGCTCGCGCCTGAACATCATCACCGGCGACAACGGATTGGGCAAGAGTTTTTTGCTGGATGTGGCTTGGTTTGTTTACACGCACCGTTGGCCGGCGGATGTAAACCCTAAGCTCATTTCGGGGTTGAAGTTGATGACAGAATCTGAGGATGCTAGCATCCAAGCCATAACGTCGCATGGTGAAACGTCGTATCGGCAGGGGTTTCATTTAATGCCCCATAGTAGGACATGGATACCCTTTGATGGAGTAGTTAACGATACGCAACTTGTTGTATATATGATGGCTGATGGGAGCTGTTCAATTTTTGATCCCTATCGCAATATCCCGCAGACCGAGGAAGAAACAGATACCTTGCCTGAAGCTTTCATCTTTAGCTCCTACGAGATTTTTCATGGGCTCCAGCATCAGGCAGATGCAAAAATCTCCCTTTGCGAGGGACTTGTTCGTGATTGGGCAAGCTGGCAAAAAGAAAAAGGTGGTTCATTTGTAGCGCTAAACAAAGTATTAGAAAGCCTGTCTCCTGAAGCAGATTTTCCGATTAAGGCTGGGAAGCTCACTCGAATTTCCGTCCGTGATTCAAAAGATATGCCTACAATTGATTTTGGGGAGCAGGAAAATGTAGCAATTGTGCACGTATCTTCTAGCATGAAACGAATCGTTAGCTTTGCTTATTTGTTGGTTTGGACCTGGCAAGAACATCTCGAGGCCGCAAGGTTTCGAAGAAATGAACCATTGCGAGAAATATTGTTTCTTGTCGATGAGGTCGATGCGCATCTTCACCCAAGTTGGCAGTTAAAAATTGTACCCGCCCTTTTGGGTGTTCTGGATGCATTGCTGCAAGGCATGGTGCTGGACGGCCTCAAGGATGACGACGGGATGTTGGAATGGGCCAAGGGAATGAAAGAGAATATCAATGTCCAGCTCATCGCCACTACCCATTCTCCTTTGGTAATGGCATCGTTGGAGCCGCATTTCGATGCTGAAAAGGACGCTTGGTTCGACCTAGACTTGGTGCGGGACAATGGGAGCAAACCAGAGGTCGTACTGACCAAAAGACCGTTTGAGAAGATGGGTTCAGCCAATGGGTGGTTGGTGAGCGAGGCATTTGACCTCGAATTTCCATTTAACATTCCCCACTCGGAGGTCATAAAAGAAGCCAGCGCTGCCTTGCGTGCTGAGGATTACAGTGCAAAGGATGCCCGAATCCTCGACCAAAAAATACAAGCGCTCATCGACCCCAAGGATCCTTTCTGGACTAAATGGAAAATGTTGGGCAAGCAAAAGGGTTGGTGGCAATGATTAGGATCGCGCAGCAACCAGAACCCAAACGCTTCCACGATGAAGTCAGGGGAAAGGGGAGCCTTTGGCTTTCTTCAAATGGCATACCTCCAGATCGGCATAGCCCAGCAAAACTCTGGAAAAATCGCCAATACTGGACTCTGGTTTGGGAAGACTTCTGCATCGCTTATAACGGCATTTGTGCCTACACGTGCTTGCCTGTTGGCGAAGGAGGCACCATTGACCACTTCAAGGAGAAATCTAAATATCCTAGCCTTGCTTATGAATGGTCTAACTATAGATTAGCTGCATTTCGGATCAATAGCAGAAAAAAACGCAAGGTGATCGATCCATTCCAAGTTCCTGAAGAGGCTTTCTTATTGGACGTATTCACTGGAGAAATCTACCCCAATCCCGAGAAAGACCCAAAAGTTCAAAAGATCGTTCGTTCAACCATCAATTCGCTCGGTTTAGATTCGGAATTGTTGCGCCAATTTCGAAGGGATTGGATCGATGGCTACTTAACGAATGAGGTGACTGAGGGTTGGGTTGCCAAAAACGCCCCCTTCATCCACGCAGAACTCAAACGCCAAAACCTACTCTAAGCCCACCAACCCCATTATCCATTGTCAATTATCAATTCCCATGCATCTCCTCGCAGAATCTGGCGGCAGCAAGACACAGTGGTTTCTCTATGACCAAGACGGCCTGCGGCAGTCTTTTCGCACAAGCGGATTCAATCCCAATGTGCAAGGCGAGGCGGAGATCGAGCGGCAGCAGCGGCTGGATTGGGGCGATGACCTGCCCAGTGGGCAGGATCTCACGGTGGACTTTTATGGCGCTGGCTTGGGCGCGCCCGCGACAGAGGCAATCGTGCGCGACATGCTCGAGCGCCTGTTTCCAGGCGCGACCCTGCATGTAATGAGCGACATGCTCGCAGCCGCCCGCGCGACCGCGGGCGACACGGCCGGCATCGTCTGCATCCTGGGCACAGGCAGCAATTGCTGCCACTGGGACGGCGAAAAAATCAGCGCCACGCTCGGCTCGCACGGCTACCTCTTCAGCGACGAGGGCAGCGGCGCCGACCTCGGCCGCAGCATCGTCTCGGCCATGCTCAATGGCGAACTGCCCCACGATGTCGAGCACCTCTTCAAACATTGGGCAGGGAAACCGCTGATGGAGATCCGCACCGAGATCTACCTGGCCCCCAAAGTCAATGTCGCCCTCGCAGAATATTCCCGTTTCCTCGCGGCACACCTCGACAACACCACTGTGCGCTACATGGTCATTGCGCGGTTCATGGCATTCCTCACCCGCAATGTACAGCGCATCAGAGGGCATAACGAGTTGCCGATCCACTTCGTCGGCTCGATCGCCGAGATCTACGCAGACCCGCTGCGCGAGGCCTTGCGCATGATCCAATTGGAGCCGAGCCGCATCATCGGCGCGCCGGGCGAGGCATTGTTGCAATACCACCTGAGCCGACTCCAGACCGCGCAGCCATGAAACTGAGCTGGCAATACATCAAGAGCTTTTTCAGCGAAGACGTCGTCGAAGTCGGCCACTCCACCATCAGCCCCGAGCTGCAAGTCTGGTATGCCTATGGCCGCAAAATGCTCAATACCGCCAATGTCAACTACAGCTTCGGGCGGCTCGACAAAGTTTTCAGGTCTGCATTCGCCCAATTGGAGATCGCAAACCGTGGCATGCAAGATGTCTTGTTGCTCGGGCTAGGCGCGGGCAATGTCACCCACATTCTCGCGGAGCTTGATCCCAAGATCAGGGTGGTCGCCGTCGAGATCGACCCGGAGGTCTTGCGACTGGGCGCCGCGCATTTTGGATTGCTGCCCGGCCCCAAATTGGAAATCGTGCTGGCGGATGCATTGCAATATGTCCAAGATTGCACCGCTCGCTTCGATATGGTCGTCGTGGATTTGTTTGTCGACGATGAGGTGCCGCCTAGGGCATGCGAACCAGCATTTTTGCAGCAGCTTGCGGCACTGCTCAATCCCCGTGGATTGCTCATATTCAACCGATTGGCACATACCGAGGCCCTGCATCAACAAACGGTCGCATTTGGCCGTAAGATGGTGGCGGTGTTGCCGGGCACGGTCGCCCTCGATGCCGATCTCAACAAGGTTTGGGTTTATGAAAAGAAATAGGTTCTACCCGCTCACATTCATCGCGATGAGCACGCTGCTGCTCTCGACCGTGGCTTGCTCAGGGAGCAAGAAACTCATCACGAGTGGCGGTGTTCATGCACTGCATATCGGCGATCCGATGCCGCCTGTGGGGACCGACAGGCTGCGCGGACATGCCGTGCGCGACACGTTTGTCGAGCAGGGCGACTACCAGTGGCGGGAGATCGTGGTGAGCTACCGCAAGGGCAAGGTCTATTTGGAGGAAGATTTTTACGGCTCAGAGGTCCTGAGCCGTGTGCGGGTGTACACGCCCGAGCTGAGCCTGCGCAACGGCTTGCACGTGGGCATGGCTGTGAGCGACCTCTCTGCCAAAGCCACCGATTGGACGCTCGTGCCTTTGCCCGACTACAACTTGGTCGATGCCTATTCCCGCACCATGCCACGCATCCACTTTCTGATCGACGACCCTAGCATTTCCAAAACCGGCAGCTGGGAAGATTACAAGATGGATCAATTGGCGCCCACAGCCAAGATCACTGCGATCGTAGTATTGTAACAAATGTGGAAAAATAGTTTGCCCATTTCGCGTTTCACATTATTTCCCGTATTTTGAACTCGCGCAATTGATCTTTCAGTAAACGACAGGACGGCGATGCACAAATATATGGTTACGATTACCCTGCCGGGGTACTTCACACAGGAGTACATGGCTTTGATTCCTCGGCAACGGGCAATGATCGTGGAGATGCTCTCCAGCGGTAAACTGTCCAGCTTCAGCCTCAACAAGGACCGTAGCATGGCTTGGATGGTAGCGACTTGCAAGGATGCCGATGCGCTACAGACGCTGCTCGGCAAGTTCCCGATGCACAGTTATTTTGAATATGAGATCAATGAGCTCATCCTGCACGATACGCAATTCATGGGCTTGCCCAAGTTGGTGCTGAACTGACCATTGAGCTGTCGATGCACATTTGAGCTACGGAAGTGGGGTTTCCGCTCATATTGATTGAATTGGTTTCAGATCTTACCCCAAAGTATATGAGCGAATGGAACATTGGCAATGAGGAAAAAGCCAAAGCTGAAGACATCCGCTATCTCATTGGCAAACTAAAAGAATTCAATGACGCACACGCGCCGGTTCCTTTTGAACGCAAAGAAGTGCGCCTTTTTGCGCGCGACGATGACGGGAAAATCATCGGCGGCTTACTCGGCAATATCGGGATGCACTGTTTGGTGATTCAGATATTGTGGGTGGAGGAATTGCATCGAAGCCAGAGGCTAGGCCGCCGGCTCGTAGCTGAGGCAGAAAAAATCGCCGTCCAAAGCGGTGCTTTGCAGTCGATATTGGAAACCACGAGTTTTCAGGCCCCTGAATTTTACGAAAAACTTGGCTACTCGATCATTTTTGAACTTGCTGATGCGCCTTTGGGTGCGGATACCATTTTCATGCAAAAAAGCCTGAAGTGAAGCATTAACTGCGCTGCGTGGCGGCGACAGACAAGGCGTATATGTGAATTTGAGGTGAATTTTTATTTACATTCACGTTGCCTTAGGACCTAATGCCGAGATTCACATGCGATCCATTCTTTTTTGCCTGCTGCTGTTGCTGATCTGCAAACCCCTATTTGCGCAAGTGGTGGATCGTTATCCCTACATCCAACAACCGACCGAGACGAGTGTGCTCATCGCTTGGAATACTGCCACCTCTGCGGTCGGCACGGTGAGTTGGGGCAGCAGCCCTTCAGCGCTGGGCAATTCGCTGAGCGACACCGCATCCACCCAAAAACATGCCTTCACCCTAGCGGGTTTGCAGCCGAATACACAATACTACTACCAAGTGGTGACCGATGCCGGCTACAGCAGCGCGGTGGAGCATTTTTGGACAGCCAAACCCATCGACAACAAGTCAATCAAATTTTTGCACTACGCCGACTGCGGATACAACAATACGATCCAAAATCAGCTTGCTGCGCTCATGGAGCAGGAGCCGGTCGATTTTGCAGTTGTGGCCGGCGATGTAGACCAAGGCATCGGCGATGCTTATGACAACGTCTTTTTTGGGGTCTACAAAAACCTCTTGGCCCGCGACTGCCATTACACCGCCATCGGCAATCACGACATCATTGCCAACAACGGGGTTGATTTCTTTGATTCATTCTACCAACCCACCAACAATGCCCAACAGAGCGAACACTATTACAGTTTCTCCTGGGGCAATGCAAAATTCATCTGCCTCGATTCCAACGGCGACTACAGCATCGGCTCAGATCAGCACAATTTTATGCTTGGTGAATTGCAGTGCCGCGATCAGGAGTGGCTCTTTGTCTTCATGCACCACCCACCCTGGACCAATGCCTGGGACCAATCCTACTATGTCCCCTTCCAGCCGTTTTACCAATACGACGGCAATGACAACATGCGCACGGCACTCGTGCCCTATTTTGAGCAGTACGATGTGGATTTTGTGCTCAATGGCCACGCCCACTGTTACCAACGCGGCGAACTCAACGGCGTGAACTATGTGATCTCCGGCGGGGGCGGCGCGAGCACGCTCGATGCCCACACCTGCAACACATTTCCATCCAACCTCGCCTGTGCGCCCAATATTCAGCAAGAGCTGTATGTGAATGAGTATGTGCGCTTCACACTCAACGGCGACACCGCCTCCTACGCAACCGTCGATTTGCAAGGCCACGTGATCGACTCCGTCTCGGTGATCAAGTCTTGGACGCCGTTTAGTGCAAACTTCACGGTGAGCGGCACCTCGTCTGCCACGGCGGCAGACGGCAGCGCAAGCTTGGCGGTCACCGGTCCGCGCCCGCCTTACACATACACCTGGAGCACGGGTGCCAACGCGGCCACGGCTGCGGGCCTCGCGATGGGCAGCTACAGCGTCACCATCACCGACGCAAATGGCTGCATGCACGTCGAATCCGTGGCCATCGGCACTACGGTGGGAGTGCAAGAACGTGCACTAACACAGCTGCACATCTACCCCAATCCCTTCCAACATCAGTGTCAAATCGATTTTCCCAATCCGGGGCACAAACCATGTACATTGGAGGTCGTGGACATCGCAGGCAAGGTGTTGCGCCACGTAGAGGGCATCACTTCAGGCAGCATCCGCCTGGAGGCAGATGACTTGCAGACAGGCATTTACCTCGTGCAGATCACCGGAAAAGACCTCAGATTCACGGGCAAAATTGTAGTGCGGTAAGTATATATTCCAGTTTTTGAAATTATTTTCAGGCTTTTTGCTAACCCCAAGGCCGATGTGCTCGGTTTGGCCATATTTCTCCGCAACCTATTCATTATGAATATCGTGTAAACAACACCACTCCTGCTTTTACGGGCAGGAGTAAGGATTGCGTTTTATTCACCCTTATTTCATTTTTCCAGAAAGGAGTCCATCATGCCATCTGATTTGATCGTCGGTCTTTCCTTTTTTGGGGGCGTGCTCGCTATCGGCTTGATCGCCGCGATTCGCATGTCCCGCAAATAGGAATTCCTGCAAGCTCCCACTTGCAGACGCGTGTGTCTTCACCTGCGGTATTTGTGTTTGCTCTTGTTTTGTTTCACCCTTCTGTTCACCCCTCAAAAATCGGGGCATGATTCATTCATGCCCCGATTCACTTTACATCCAAACTGCCGTTTTCAAGCAAACAAATCCAACACCTGCTGCGCGTGGTTGCCGGACTCGACCTTCTCGATGACATGGGCGATCTTTCCCTGCTCATCGATCACGTAGGTGACGCGGTGCACGCCATCGTAAGTCTTGCCAAAGGTTGTTTTTTCGCCCCAAACGCCATATTTTTTGATGATTTGATGCTCGGTATCTGCCAGCAAGGCAAATGGCAAATCAAACTTGGCGATGAATTTTTGGTGGGATTTGACCGGGTCGGGGCTCACGCCCAAGACGACAAAACCGTTGTCGGCAAGCAACTGATGGTTGTCGCGCAGGTTGCAGGCCTCTTTGGTGCAGGTCGGCGTATTGTCTTGCGGGTAGAAATAGAGCACGACTTTTTTTCCCTTGAAGTCGTGGAGGTGCACGAGGTGTCCATTGTGATCTGCCACTTCAAAATCTGGCGCCACGGTACCGGGTGCCAAGAGCGAGATGTATTCAGCCATGAGATTATTTGAGTCTTACTGCATCACAAGCGCCGACGCGGCGCTCAATATGTGATCGTAAACACGACTTGCGTGAGATTGTTTGCATTGTCAAAGGCCATCACTTGCAAGCGGTGTTGCTGACCGCCGGGCCGCGTGCGTAGGGTATGGGTGATGGTGGCGTTTTTGGCGTCGTAAGCAAATAATTCCCAGTTGCCGTCGATCGTGCAGAGAATTTTTTCACTGTTGATGCCACTGAATTCGTCAGAAATACTGAGGCTGATTGTTTTTTGGTTTTCGGGAATACTAGCCCCTTCCTTAAAATTGACGGGCTTTACCTTGGGCCCGATGCTGTCTGCCATCACGCAAAAGGTGCCAAAATCAGAGGCAGAGGCCTGTATGCCACCATCGTCCCGAGGTTCGCGTCCGACATAGACCCAAGTGCCACCCTGCCGACGTGCGACGACCATGTGGCTCATGTCGCCAGCTTTGCGCGGCGCAAAATTCAGCACAAAAGGTTTGAACAAGGGCTGATCTTGGTCGCCGATCTCATATTGGTCGGTGTAGCTGCTGCTTGCTCCGGGCCGCCGCTTGACGTGGAGTGGCAAGCTGTCAAAGACGCATCCGGCGGGCAAAAATAGCTGCACCTCATCCTCTTTCACCAAGTTGTCATGCGACGAGGACACGACCTGACGAATGTTGAAATCGACCTTGTGGCCTGCGAGCGGATCATGCACAAAGATCGGAGGATTGGTTTGCTTGAGGTCGAGCAGGTAAATGAGGTCCTCGCCATCGAGGTAGGCGGGCAGCAATTGCTCTGTCTTACCGTCGAGGTGGGCTACTTCGAGGCCGCCAAGCTGCCGTGTCACGGGCTTGCTCAGGCGCAGTATGCACACGTTGCGGCGCGAGGATGATTTGAGCGACTGCCCTTGACCGCCGTTGAGGCTGCTCGGCAATGGATCGGCACCACCGCGTTGCACATTAACCCGCAGCGTCGTTGTGTTGCGGTATCCATCGGCTAGCTCCAAACGCAGGGCATGAACCGCGTCGTCTTGCAAGTCGATCATTCCCGTGAGCTTGGGGTCGGGATAGCATGTGAGCTGATTGCCGGGCTCGATATAGCTGCGCTGGTAGCGCCGACCTGTCGCTTTGAGGTGCTGGTAATCAAGGTGTACATTGATGTAGCGCTTGTCGTCAAAGCTGAACTTGTCGAGTGCAAAATCATAGATCAATTGCTCGTCGAGGTAAAGCTTCGCATAGTTGATGCCGCAACTGTTGGCGGCGCCATCGAGCTGATCAAATCCATCGTATTCCAGCCCGACCTTGCCTTGGAGACGCACCACATCGATCACGTGGTAGTCACCATTGCTCCCCTCGGGCTTGATTTCCAGTTTTTGGAAGCGGCCATTTGCGCGGCTCCCAACGGTGATCGGCTCAAAGGCGATGCCGGTGAGCTCAGGTCGCTTGTGATCAGATACAAGTGACTGGTAATACCGCAACGGGTTGGTGATGTGCTCGTCAGGATCCCGTATCTCAAAATGTAGGTGTGGACCATGCGAAAAGCCTGAATTGCCGCTGTAGCCGATCAGTTCGCCCTGTCGAACAGGCATTTGCCCCTCATCCAAATAAATCTCTTGCTCATATTGCTTGCTGGCATACTGCTTTTGATAAACAAATTCCTCGATGGCAGGTGTGAAGCCATCCATGTGGCCATACACTGAAAATTCACCGTCGGCATGTCGCAGGTAGATTGCCTTACCAAACCCATAAGGGCTCACTTTGATGCGGTAGATATAGCCGTCGCGCACGGCGAGCAGCGGCTGACCAATGCCGCCATTGGTCTTGATGTCGATGCCAGAGTGGAAATGGTTGGCGCGCAGTTCACCAAATGTGCCTGCAAGCATGAATTCGCTGCCCGCCATTGGGAATCGGTAGTTCGCTTCAGAAGCAGGCGGCAAAGCAACAGCCGGAATCAATCCTACGAGGATGATCAGCCCAATGAAAAAGGGGATTTTCCGATGCCATCCATTACCTGACATAAAAATCGAGCAGTTCCTGACCTTCAAAACTCGCCTGCAGACGGTCGCCCACTTGCACCTTGCCTACCCCCTCGGGCGTGCCCGTAAAGATCAGGTCACCTGCATCTAGCGTAATGAACCGTGATATGTAAGCGATGAGCACGTCGATGGGGAAAAGCATATTGCCGCTGAAGCCGGTTTGGCGAATGACATCGTTTACGCGCAATTCAAAATGCAGGTTTTGGTGATCTGGGAAATTGGCAAGATCCAGAAAACGGGAAATCGGCGCTGATCCATCAAACATCTTGGCCAAGGTCCAAGGGTGGCCCTTTTTCTTGATTTCATCTTGGAGGTCACGCGCCGTGAAGTCGATGCCCAAGCCGATGGCATCGATGTAGCCAAGCGCATCTTCGCGCGCCACATTTTTGGCTTGCTTGGCGACGCGGTACACGAGTTCGCACTCAAAATGCACATCTGCACTGAAATCGGGATGGATAAAATCCTGATTGTCGGTGAGGACGGCGGTATTGGGTTTGAAAAAAATGAGCGGTTTGTCTGGAACCGCATTTTGCAACTCGGCAGCATGCGCGGCATAGTTGCGACCTACGCAGATGATTTTCATAGTTTAGAGATCACATTTGCTTGAAACTGGAATGCCGTCCAGCGGATCATTGAGCGAGACGATCGAGTCTCCGACGAGATAGCCCTTTTCTCCCTCCCACACGGTTACTTCGCTGCCCTTGCATTTGATAAAGGGATTCGAATTTTTGTCGCTGGGCTCAAAAACGAGGATCCACGCATTTTTCCCTTCTTCATAACGCAGCTTGTAATTGCCCTCGCATTTCTCGGGCAAAATCCCCGTACCAAAAGCACTCATTTGCGTGCGATGGCCAGAGTAGCGACCGTCATGACCGATTTCCATGCGGTGCTTGAGATCGTCGGAGCAATACCGACCGGCAAGCACGGCTTTTACCTGCTCCTCGCCTGGATGCTCAGGCTCAAACGAGCAGGAACCCAGCGCCATACCGAGTGCGAGACATGCGAGAATGAACCACGGTTTTTTCATCAATCAGCCCAATTTTTCTCAAAAATAGGGAAATGTGTGCTTTCTGGCAAGGCTATGCGCTTGCCGTAGCTGCGAATTGACCTCATGGCCTTTGCATTTCATTGGCCCTCAAGCAATCCCTTTTGTCCTAGCAGCAACGACATGCACAGCAGGTGGCTCTTGGTTCACGTGGGTGAATGGGGGATGCGACGAGGCGAATGGGGTGCCGATCGTACACCCTTTCCTTCCTGATTGTGGTTGCTGTCGCCTGGCCGACAATGAAATTGCCCAGGGCCATCTGGCGACACTTTTTGATTATCTTTGAGTTTACGATCCTCAATCTTGGGACTCTCCGGCACAGGCTGGACTAAATGGTATGAGAAAAACTGCTACAATTCTTACGCTGAGCCTCGCTTTGGTGGCTGCGATTGCTTACACCGGTCCGTGTGGAGATGCCCAACATGACGCCACCACAGCCGAACAGCAAGCCTACGTCGCCCTTTTTAATCAACGGCTCGCCGCGATGCCCAAATGGGAAGAGGGTGAAGAAGAGCATGAAAAGTTCAACCGCCCAGACATGTTTGCCGCGTTTGATCGGCTCAAACGCATGGATCCCCGCACAGGCGAGGTGCCTGCCGATGGCCTCATCAATGCTTATGAATATTTCTTGAGCGAATGGGGCTACCCGCAAATGATTCCTACCGAAAGCAGCTCCAACTATGGCTTGATGTGGGACAACCGTGGCCCATCTGGCATCGGAGGACGCACGCGTGCCATTCTCTGGGATCCCAATTCTGCGAGCCACAAAGGCTTCTTTGCAGGTGGTGTCGGCGGCGGACTCTGGCACACGCCCGACGTCTCGCTTGTCAATCCCATCTGGACGCAAGTGAGTCCGTTGTTTTCCAACATAGCCGTGACTTGCATCAATTCCGATCCTACCAATCCGCAGGTGCTGTACTTTGGCACGGGTGAGGGCTGGAACAATGTGGACGCCTTGCGTGGCGCCGGCGTCTGGAAGTCGATTGACGGCGGCTCGACCTGGAATCAATTGCCATCGACGGCTATCCCTGGTTTCTACTATTGCCAAGGCATCGAGGTCACCTCGTCTGGCCTTTTGTTTGTCGCGACCAAGGGCGGTGTCTTCCGCTCAGACGATGGTGGTGCGACGATGACCAAGGTTCTGGGCAGCGGCATCGGGGCCACGAGCGATTGGATCACCGACATCGAGCAGGCCGGTAACGGCGATATCTTTGTCGGCTGCAGTGGTTCAGGCGTGTACAAAACAGTGGCATCATTGGGGGCCAATCAAGGTATACAAGGCAACTGGACGCATCCGACCACCAATTTCCAATCCGGCTACTCCCGTGTAGAACTGGCGGTCTCCAAAAGCAATTCCAATTATGTCTATGCGATTTGCAATGTGAGCGATGCCTCCAGCCCAGTGTATCGCAGCACCAATGCTGGCACCACGTGGTCACAAACCGCAGCCCAGCCCAATTTTGGAACCGACATTACCAATGGACAGGCTTGGTATGACCTGTGCATCCAAGTGGATCCAACAGACCACTTGGTCGTGTACACCGGCGGCATCGATCAACACCGCTCGACCAATGGCGGCGGTGCTTGGACCCAAATCACTTCTGGCTATGGCATTCCGGGATTGCCTTACATGCACCCCGACCAGCACTACATCCTGCCCAATCCTTTCAATACGCAAGAAGTCGTCTTCGGCAATGACGGCGGCGTCTACTATAGCAGCAACCGGGGTTCTGCTGTTTCCGAGCACAACAACAACTACAACGTGACGCAGTACTACTCCTGCGCGATCGACCCACACGCAGGTATCAACAAGATCATTGGCGGTGCACAAGACAATGGTTCCTCGATGGTGAGCACCGCAGGGTTTGGCGTGGGCATTTCGCTTACGGGCTCAGATGGCGCCTACGTGGCCATCAACGCCCTGAATCCCGACACGATGTACACCACGACGCAGTATGCCACCGTGCGCCGCACCCGCAACAATGGGGCAAACTTCGCCTCCATTACCAACTCGGCCCTCAACGACAACAACACGCTCTTCATCAACCCGCTGGAGATCGACCCTGTGAACCCCAACAACCTCTACCAATCCTCGACGGCGCTGTGGCTGCACCCGACAGCAGGCTCAGGTAGCGCTGCGGCTTGGCGACAAATCTCGGCGAGTGTCGGCACCAATATCACCGCCATCGCGCCGGGCTACAATCCCAGCACTGTCGTCTATTTCGCAGCAGGTGGCAACGTGTACCGCGTCACCAATTCGCTCACGGCCAATGCCACAACCGTGCACCCGACCGTAAATCCCAGCGGCCTCGCTGGCGGCTACATCAATTGTATCATGGTCGATCCCAACGACAACAATCATATCGTCGTCACATTCAGCAGCTATGGCGTCGCCAAGCGTGTCGCCGAGTGCCGCAATGCCGACCAAGGAGCTGGCTCGGTCTGGAAGACCCTCACCGGCAATCTGCCCGACATACCTTGCAACTGGGCAGCCATCGAGCCCAACAACCCCAACGGTTTGCTGGTGGGTACCGACATCGGCATTTTCAGGTGTACCGATATCACGCAACCTGCCGCCTCGATCTACTGGACACCTGAAAGCATGGGCATGGGACTGCCACGCGTGGAGCAGATTCGCGTGCGCTATTCCGACAAAATGGTCTTCATCGGCACACACGGGCGTGGATTCTTCTCCACCAATTCCTACAACCTGGCTCCCCAAGCCAATTTTGCTGCCCTGAACCTAGATGCTTGCGACGGCTACGTGCAATTTAGCGACTCGACCGCCAATGCACCGATCAGCTGGGCTTGGGACTTTGGCGATGCCACGACCTCGACGGTGCAAAACCCCAACCACCAATACAGCGCAAGCGGAGTCTACACGGTGATCATGACGGCTACCAATCCCAATGGCAGCTCAAGTGATACGACGACTATCAACGTGAACCTGATCGCCCCACCGGTCGCCCTTGCAGCTGCTGATACATCGGGTTGCCCAGGCGACACGATTGTCTTGGGAGCATCAGGTGGCGTTACCTATTCATGGGCACCTGCAGGTGCGCTCATCAACCCGACATCGGCCACGCCTACATTTGTCGTGACCAGTTCGCGCACATTTATCGTGACCGTGACCAATGCATTTGGCTGCACCGACACCGACACACTGGTGGTCACCGCCAATTCCTCACCGAGCATCTGGGCGGGCGCAGATCAGACGATCTCTACGCCTGGCGGTACTGTGCAACTGGCGGGTAGCGGTGGCGCAAACTACGTCTGGTCGCCAGCAACTGGCCTCAGTTGCACCACCTGTCCCAATCCGATCGCATCGCCGACGGTCACGACGGTATATACATGTACCGGCTTTAGCGGCGCAGGCTGCTCGCGCAGCGACAACGTCACCGTCTTTGTGAACATTGTCGGGATCGATCCCAATCAACAAGCTGGCTTCAGCATCGATGCCATCGCGCCGCAACCACTGCAATCGCGTGGACTCATTCGCTTCAGCCTGCCCGAGTCACAGCACGTGCGCTTGGAGCTGATCGATTTGAGTGGCAAGCTTGTGGGCCTTGCTTATGACGGCATTGCGACTGCTGGGCAGACGCAATTGGCGTGGGAACGCGGCTCGCTTGCGAGTGGCATCTACTTCATGCGACTGGTGGCTGATGGCCACAGCGCGGTCAAAAAGGTCATTTTGGAGTAAGCACGGTTTAGATCAATTGATTTGCCTGTCGAGGGTGTCATGGGGAGTGCCATGGCACCCTCGGCATTTTTAGGGGCTCTTGTTGGCATTTGGTTGGAGGATGCGAGAAGCATTTGGAGCGGCAGCGCAAGCTGTGATCCGATAATCTTAGATTCCTGCCTATCTTTGCAAGGTGATGTCCCTCCCCAACATTCGTAGCATGGACACCGATGCGCTCAAAGCTTGGCTTGCTGGCATCGGCGAAAAAGGATTTAGAGCCAAACAGATCCAAGAATGGATCTGGAAACGCAATGTCGATGGTTTTGAAGCCATGACCAATCTGGGGCAGGGGCTGCGGCAAAAGCTTGCCGAGAGCTTCACCATCGGTAAACTGCGCATGCACTCAGAGCAGCGCAGCAACGATGGCACGATCAAATATGCTTTTGTGATGGCGGATGGCAACCTTGTCGAAGGCGTGCTGATTCCAACCGAGACGCGGGTCACGGCTTGTGTGTCTTCGCAGGTGGGCTGCTCACTCACTTGCAAGTTTTGTGCGACGGGCTACCTGGACCTCAAGCGCAACTTGCAGCACTATGAGATTTTTGATCAAGTGGCCTACATTCGTGACGCAGCTGAGCGTGAGTATGGGCGTCCGCTCACCAACATTGTGTACATGGGCATGGGCGAGCCGCTGCTCAATTATCGGAATGTATTGCAGTCCATCGCTGAGATCACCTCTGAAGATGGCTTGGGCATGGCGCCCAAGCGCATCACCGTGAGCACGGCGGGCATCTCCAAGATGATTCGCAAGCTGGGGGATGATGGGGTGCGTTTTGAATTTGCCTTGAGTCTGCATGCTGCCAATGACCAGAAGCGCAATGAGATCATGCCCATCAATGAGAGCAATAGTCTGGAAGCACTGGGCGAGGCGCTGAAGTATTTTTACGAGAAGACCGAGACGCGGGTCACTTACGAATACATCATTTTCAAGGACTTCAACGATAGCCTGGAGGATGCAGAGGAATTGTTGCAGTTCTCGCGGATCGTGCCGAGCAAGATCAACATCATCGAGTACAATCCGATCGACGAGGGCGGATTTCAAAACACCTCGGGCAACCGCTTGCACCGTTTCAGGCAATATTTGGAAGACAATGGGGCGATTGTGAATGTGCGTCGCAGCCGCGGCAAAGACGTCGACGGTGCATGTGGGCAACTGGCGCTGAAGCATCGCTGACAATTGAACTGCGCCTTGCAGGAGACCAAATCGGATTTTCCAAAATTCACATTTGATTAAGTATCACAAAAATTCTTATTTTGCCTTGTCAGAAACCCCTCTGCGGGATAAAGCTCTCTCAACCGCGATTTTACGGATACGGCACTTGATGTTGAACACTCTTAACATAGAACGGCAGCCTCGGCGTGGAAAAGCAATATATTTGTCCATGAAAAAAACATTTTTTCTCTTGTTGTTTGCAGTAAGTGCAGCGTTTCAGCTTCATGCGCAAGCAGGTGCCGATAATCAGCATCCCATACTCAACACGGAACAACTCGCCAAGCAGCACACATACGACAATCTAGACTCGGCGCTTGCCAATCCAGACAAGGTCTACAAGCTGAGCGTGACTGGTCAAAAGAAGCTCAAAGTAATTCCCGCAGAGATCGGCACCCTTCGCAACCTGCAACTCCTGAACATCAGCGATTGCAAGATCAAGGAACTGCCCTTGGAAATCAAAGAGTGCAAAAACCTTCAAGTGATCAACTTTTCTGGCAACAAAATCAGGGTCCTCCCTGCTGAAATGCGTGAACTCAAACAACTTGAGGTACTCTACATCGGTCACAATCGCATTTTGGAACTGCCATCTTGGTTTGGTACGCTCACAAGGCTTCGCAACCTTGATATTAGCCGCAATGCACTCACGCCTGCCGATGTGAGCAATGCCAAGCGCATGCTGCCCAAAGCCACGATTACCTACTGAGCCGATCGACTCTCCTGCACCATCTCTTTGATGGTGACATCGATCACGTCCCATTCATATCCCTTGCCCTCAAGGAAGCCGCGCAGTTTCTGCTGCGTTTCCCAGTCTGTGATGTCACCGACCAATTTTTTGCGGGCAATTTCTCCCAATTCCGCTAGGTAGGCCTCGGGCTCGATCAGTTCCAAAGCCTCCGAAATAGCGTCCTCATGCACGCGCTTGCCGCGCAATGCTTCCCTGATTTTGACCTTGCCCCAGCCTTTTTGCGAAAAATGTCCTCGCGTATAGGCGCGTGCGAATCGGCCCTCATCCAGAAAACTCTCGTATTCCAATTGTGTCAACAGTCGCTCGATATCGGCACGCGGGCAACCGAGTTGCGAAAGCTTGGTCCACACATCAGAGCGGCAACGCTCCTGCCAAGCGCAGTACTTGCGAGCCTTTTCCAGTCCCTCTTCCTCTTCCCAAACTTGTTCCTTCTTCCTTTTCATGCTGCAAATCAACTGAGAAATTCGCTCGGATATTGAAATCTGCCGCACAAGCATTTTTCCAGCTAGCAAAGCGGGCCCTTTTCCAGATCGAGACCAGCGCTCACCGGCGCAAAACCTTGAATGCAATGTGGCGCCCCTGCCCCTGCATGATCGCGAGGTTGATCCAGCTCAGCGCAAACTGCTCGAGCAAAAGGACTTTGTCGTCGTTCCCAAAGTCGTAGCAATTCTCAAAGCCAGCATCGAGCGCCAATTGGCGGGCGACGGCTTTGGCGTGGGCATTGCTGCCAGCCATGAACATGTCGATTTTGACGTTGTTGTAAGAAGGGTTTTGCATGTTTTCAAAACCGGTGGAGTTGAAGCATTTCACACATTCGGCTGCGGTGAGTGCCTGAAAGGCATGAAAGGCTGTCGGATAGGGTTCGGGCTTTTTCTGGACGGCATTGGTTGCGTCGATGAGCACCTTGCCGGTGAGATCTCCCAACTGCGGCGCCAACTCGACGGCGATGTGGGCAGGGGTCGTGATCACCACCGTCCCCGAGGCTGCGACGGCCTCGGTGATGCCCGCGACGCGGATGTTTGCGATCGCCTCCATCGTTTTGAGCTCGGCATTGTCGGGGTTGCGCGACCCGACCGTGACTGTATGGCCTGCTGCGGCAAAGCGCTTTGCGAGTGCATCGCCGACATTTCCTGCACCTATGACTGCAATATGCATGATCGATGATTGAGGGGTGAATAATAAAGTTGATGGTGAAAGAACTATCGAATGGGCGACTTGTTTTTGCAGCAAGCTTGTATTTTGACGCATGCCTGCCGATCGGTGACCAGCCTTGCTCCCTGCCGAGAGCGCCCCTCATGCGCGCCTACAGGCGCCTTGCGTTCCCATTCCATTCAGCCGAAAAACATGCTTCAAATCCTCCAATGATGTGTTTTTTTATTTTTCGATGCCAAAATCACCCTGCCAAATTGACACGAGGTGTCAAAAGGCACTCGTAATATTGAGTACATCAAGAGAGTGTTCAAATCAAAAATCGAGAGAAAATGCGTAAACCAAAATTCGAAATCCTTGTCGGCAAGGACGGCAAGATTCGTTTTCATCTGAAGGCTGCAAACGGCGAAATCATCTTGGCGAGCCGCAGCTATACCACCAAACCCGAAGCGGTACACGGCATCGCCTCGGTGATGCGCTATGGCGTGCTGGAAAGCTGCTATGTGCGTCGCGAATCGATCAACGGTCAATTTTTCTTCCAAGTCAAATCCCCCGCCGGCCGCTTGCTGGGCTGGAGCGAAATGTACCGCAGCCGCCAAGGCCGCGAGACGGGCATCGCCGCCGTGCAAAAAGCGGCGCTTGTGGGCCGCGTCCTGGAAATCTGAGACAGCACCAAAAGGCTTGAGCGAATCGGAAAACCCGATGCCTGCCGACTGGGCGGGTATCGGGTTTTTCCGCCTTTTGAATTTGTCATGCATCCACAAAAAACACTCGCTGCATCCGTCAAAACCTCAAAATGCCATCCTCTTTTGACATGAGCTGTCAAGACCCAAATGTAGATTGGGATAGCAATAAGCAGGTTTTTCACCCAAAAAATAGATTGCAATGCGTAAACCAATGTTTGAAATGCTCACTGGAAACGATGGCAAAACCTACTTTCATTTGAAGACAGCCACGGGCACGATTGTGCTCACAAGCCGCGGATTTAACAATAAGGTCGATGCGATCCAAGGCATCGTGAGTGTGATGCGATTTGGTGTATTTGAGAGTCGCTACATGCGCGAAGAGACCGGAACGGGGAAGTATTTTTTCCAGTTGGTGGCCCCAAGTGGCCGCGTGCTGGGCTGGAGTGAAACGTACTATTCCAAACAGTGCCGCGACAATGGCATCGTCGCCGTGCGTCGCGCTGTTCAGTTTGGAAAGGTGCTCGACCTCAATTGAGCGTTGCACGGTATTTAGATTATCGTGCGCTGCCCCTGGCCTTGCTTTGCGAGGTCGGGGGTTTTGTCATTGATAGCGGCAAATTATAAAAATAAAAGTATTCTTAAATACTGATTATCAATGTATTAAATTCATACTTTTGTGCGTGGTTGATTACGTTTTACCTGCATTTTTGACACGAGGTGTCAATGCCCAAACGTAAATTAGAGTAAGAAATGGTCGGGGTCCGATCATCTAAAGAAAACAAAATATGCGTAATCCAAAATTTGAAATCTTCGTTGGCAAAGACAACAAATTCGAATTTCGTCTCAAGGCCGTCAACGGCGAACCTGTTTTGTTTGGTCCTGGTTTCAGCTCAAAATCAGAAGTGGTGCATGCGATTTCCAATGTGATGTACCACGGCATTTCCAATGTGCGTTATGTGCAAAAGGAAACCGCCGATGGTCGGTTTTATTTTCAACTCAAGTCGCCAATTGGCCGCCTTTTGGGTTGGAGCGAATATTACCATTCGCGGCAGACGATGCTCGGCGGCATCCGAGCAGCCCGCATCGCCGCAAAATCTGCGCAAGTCATTGATTTCGCGATCGTCCAAAAATAATGCCGCGGCTTGCGCCGCCGCCAACCAATAAAAACGGGGCAATCACTGCAAGGTGATTGCCCCGTCCTTTTGTAGTATCCGCCTAGATTCCGACCCTGAAGCCCAAACCGGCAGATTTGTAAAAGAGCAGCGGGATGCCCACGCCCGGCTGCCACGGCCCGATGGCCGAAAGCGTTCCGTTTGCAAATACATCGACAGGGTGGGCGCCGTTGGGCATGAACCTCCATCCAAGATTCACCCCGATGGGAATCTGCAGCCTGTTGACGGAGGGATCGGTGTTCTTCGCTTTCACCCAGTGCTCCCCGACATATTCGTAGCGCACATCGATGGCCTTGGCGTTGTTGTAATGCGCACCGATCGTGGTGCCAGCGCGAAACTGCTTGAAGATGCGCCATTCGAAGCCCACATCCGTCCCCACTGTCCAAGAGCGCTCGTCATAGGTATTGTGGTAGTAGCCCGCCATCAAGTCTTGGTACAAGCGAAAGTGGTTTTTGGTAACCCAGCTACGCTCCACGCCTACACGGAAACCTGGACGGATCCGAACTTGATCATACACACCAAGCTGCCCGATCGCCAAGATATTGAACAAATAATCTTGGTGATAAAGGTCGAGCCGAGCAGCCCACAATTTGGGTGCGGGTGCGGGTATCGTCATGACTGTCGGTTCTTGTGCGCTGACGCTGCCAGCGACGAGCACGAATGCGAGTAAAAAGAGATGCTTTCTCATGATGCGCTCAATTTTTTTCGTAGAGGAAAAATGCGATGCCCATCTCGTCTTCGCTCGTCACACCAAAGGTGATTTCGCGATCGGTCTCATTTTCATAGGTGATCTCGGTGCGCATCCCTGTGCCCGGCACGATGACCAATGGATCGGTGAGGAATAGTTGTGGTGGGTGCTTGTAATCATTGGCCTCCAGCAACAATTCGCCGTCGCGGGGACCGCCTGCCGCAAAGACCTTGAAGAGCTTGCCTCTTTGGTGCATGTGCGAAGTGATCGAATACACGGTCATATACCGATTGGTGGACAGCTCGGTATGCGTGATGGTCGTGGTGGAATGCGGAGGCAAATACAATTCATCGGAATTGTCCACGAGCTCGGTATAGAGGACCTTGTTGACTTGGCTGCGGTCGACGGTATTGATATTGAGGTAGACCTCACCAAATCGCGTCTCTGCGGTGCGGTTGTAATAATGGGAATTCAAATCCATCGTGGCGCCGCCCTTGAGATAAACCGCCATGCCAGGCGGCAGGTCGAGTGTGAAATTTTCAGATTGCGCAGTGAAAAAATTGATGTCCATATTCATGTTGCTGCGAAAGTTGCCGCGTCCATCTGAGCGGTTTTGATCGCGCATCACGCCGATCTGGGGTTGGTTGGGCGCATTTTCATCTTGGTAGCCGTAGGCGACCAAGTGATGTGTGCCCGGGCGGCATCGCGATTGGAAATTGGTGACATAGATGTCATCGGTATTTCCGATCGGCAGGCGCATGAACCATTCCCGTTCAAAATTGCCGGGGATCGGGAATGCAGGTACGTGGATCTGGAATCCTGAGCCCGGAGCCGGGGCCGTCAAGCCAACAAAGTCGTCGGGGATTTCGGCATTGTCATAGTCAAATGACTTCTCGCAGCCTGTCGCCAACCAGATTGTGGCGCACAAGACGAGCATCGAAAAGGTGTATTTTTTCATTGTATTCATTTTGAGGGGGAATATCATTGCATGAGTGAACGGTCGGCCACATGGCCATCAAGGGGTGCACCGGCGGCAATCCATTGCCGCACAAATGTGATTTGGTTGGCGGTGAGCACGAGTCCACCGCTGGGCATCGCCGCCCCAAACTGGTAGGCGCTGCTGTCAAAAATGATTTTTTGATACAGGAAACTGTTGTCGGGATCGTTGGGAATCACAATCTTGAGTCCTGCATTCGCAGCTTGGGTGTTGTATGCCAAGCCGTTGATCAAGCCGCCGTAGGCAGTCTCGCCCGCCAACAGCGGATGCACAGCCTCAGTCAGGTTCTTTTTCTTGCCGCTGTTTGCGTGGCAACCACTCAGGGCGCAAGACGGTGCAAAAATCTGATTGTAGATCAATCCGTAGCTGGAGTCTGGGGCCACATATTCGACATCTTTTGTGCAGCTTGTCGTGCACAAGAGGGCAAAAGTGAGCAGGAAAGCGATTGCAATTCGAGACATCATAGACTGGAGTTATATGTCAAAAATATGCAAATATTGTGCCGCGCGGCGGGAATTGATGCGCTTTCCTGTTGGCCTCGGGCCATTTCATCATGGCATGGCTGGCCATCAACTCCTGGGGGTCGAACAAGCGTCGACAAAGTCGCTTTTTTCATAGGGTCATACTTTGGTGAAAGATCATTTGCCTCTAGGACAATCTACCTGCCACCTACCCTTACGGCTTTGTCAGAAAAAAATTGGATTCCCCTTTTGGGGCCGGAAAAGGCCGCTTTTGCCTTACATTTTCTTCAACAGCCAGCGCCACCACTCATCGTCTTTGTCATTTTCGCGGTAGGCTTGCAGGTCTTGAAACATGTGCTGAAACGACAACTCGACCTCGCCACGCAAGCCCATGAGCAATTCCTCGTCTTGCGTCTCGCGGTCAAAGCGCGTGGTGTCGATGCGGTCACCGACCATGATGTATTGGCGCTCGGGCTTAGGCCATATCGTGCGGCCGATGCCCTTGACCAGTGGCGGCAGGTTTTCGCCGCCTTGCAAATACCGATCGGCGATGCCGCTGTTTTGGAGCCAAGCGCCGACAGGCGACTTCATGATGTCTTTGGCATCGAGCACGATGTCAAAAATCTCCTCGCCGCCGATGGCCGCGACGGGAATAATGTCATAGCCATATTGGATGGCCATGTGGGCGAAACCTGTGCGGTTGCGCCAGATGAGTTGGTAGGCTTCGCCCTTTTGCTTGCAGACTTCACGGCGCCCGCCTGGGAAGACGAGGATGTGCTGCCCGTCTTGCATGAGCGCCGAGCAACTCTCGCGCGTGCCGGGCACCATGCCCACATTGCGGATGAGGTCGCGCCAAAAGGGCACGCCCCAATGCAGGTGATCGACAAGCGGTCGCAGCATGATGTCTTTTTGCAAATACATCTCCAATCCCAAAAACAAGCCGTCGGTGAGGCCCATCACGGTGTGATTGCTCACGTAGAGCGCCGGCCGGTCCCGCTCGATCTTCTCAAAGCCAAACAGCTTGGGCGAAAACCAATTGTTGAAGGGCTTGGCTATCTCGCGCACCAATTCCTTGGGTGGCGGCACAAAATCATCTTCTAGTCTGGCCATATCTCGGGGTTGATATTCGAGGCGAAAGTACGCATTTCGTGGGGTTTTTCATGCGGATGGCTGGCAGTCCGCGATCATGGACCAAAGGTGTCGCAACGACAATTGGCAATTTTTGAAACGTGTATCGCGCGGATTGCTTCCTATCTTGCGACGTCTTTGAAAAAAGGGATGTCCTGTAACTGGATTTCTGGGCACAAAATCTGATCTCGATGAAGCGTTTGCAATTTTTTGTATTGACTTTGCTCCTTTGCGTGCTTTGCTTGACTACAAGGGCGCAATCGCCTGACTTGCAACAGCAATGTGCGCGCTACTTGGCCGATGGACAGACGGGGTTGCCTGCATTCGTCAGCTACAAGCCCGAGACCATGCCCGCCGCAGCGCAGTTGGAAGCCGTTTTGCGCAAGGTGTATGCCATGGGGCCACAAGATGCGCTCCTCCTCAAAAGGACGACGACCGACCAATTGGGCTATACCCATCAGACTTGGCAACAGGTTCACGGAGCTTATCCCGTATTCGGAAGTGTGATCAAAACGCATGTGCGTGGTGGCAAACTGGTTGCATTCAATGGCCATTTTGAACCCGGGCTCGCCTCAGCACAGCCGACTTGGCATGAAGGCAGTGCGCTGGCAGCGGCATTGGATGCCGTCGGTGCTGATGTTTACAAATGGCAGCTCCCCGGCGAAGAGGCCTTTTTGAAGCGAAGCCAAAATGATCCACAAGCCTCCTATTTCCCCAAGGGCGAACTCACCTTCGTGATGAATCAGGGGCAGCTTTCAGCGGATCGGTACCGCTTGGCTTGGAAATTTGATGTCTACGCCCATTCCCCCAATACCCGCGCTGATGTGTATGTGGATGCACTTACGGGCGAGGTCATTTACCGCAATGAGATCATGCACACGGTCGATGTACCCGGCACCGCCCATACGCGCTACAGCGGCGTGCGCACCATCATCACCGACAGCACGGGCTCGGGTTACCGCCTGCACGAGGCGACGCACGGCGATGGCATCGAGACCTACAACATGCACAGCGGCACCAACTATGGCAATGCGACCGACTTTACCGACAGCGACAATGTCTGGATCAATCCCATCCCTACGATCGACAATGCTGCCCTCGACGCCCACTGGGCCATCGAGATGACCTATGAATATTATCTACAGCAACACAACCGCAACAGCGTCGACGATGCCGGCTACCTTTTGCGTAGCTACGTGCACTTCGATGCCAATTGGTTCAATGCCCAGTGGAATGGCTCCGCGATGAATTTTGGGGATGGCAATGGCAATCCGCTCACAACCATTGATGTCAGTGCACATGAGCTCACACATGGCATGACGCAGTACTCGGCTGGGCTTGTGTATCAAAACGAGTCTGGCGCACTCAATGAGTCCTTCAGCGACATCTTCGGCAATACTGTGGAGGCATGGGCCCGCCCTACGCAATCCAGCTGGCTGATTGCTGAAGACATCGGAGCTTTCAGGAGCATGTCGAACCCCAACCAATTTCAAAATCCCGACACCTATCAAGGCCAGTTTTGGGCGACTGGTACCGCAGACAACGGCGGCGTGCATACCAACAGCGGCGTGCAAAACTTCTGGTATTATCTGCTCGCTACGGGCGGATCTGGCACCAATGACAATGGAGACAGCTACAACGTGAGCGGCATCGGCATCGACTCAGCTGCCGCGATTGCCTACCGTTCCCTCGACAATTACCTCACATCAAATTCCCAATTTGCCGATGCGCGCTTTGGTTCAATCCAAGCGGCGATCGATCTTTTTGGGGAATGCTCTGATGAAATGATCCAAACCATGAATGCTTGGGCAGCCGTCGGCGTCGGGCAGCCTTATACTGGCGTATTGGATGCAGCATTTTACACTGCCGATACCAACCTTTGCGCACTGCCATTCAGCGCCCATTTCACCAACCTCTCAAGTTCTGGACTGCATTATCTCTGGAGTTTTGGCGACGGCACGACCAGCACGGCTGAAAATCCGACCCATAACTATAACTTTCTCGGCACCTATACCGTGACGCTAATTGCCTACGGATGCAATGGCACGAGCGACACGCTCGTATGGCCCAATCGTGTGATCATCGACATCAACCAAATCTGCCCGATCAATATGCCCACAACGGGTAACATCACGACTGGCAGTTGCGAGGGCTCGCTCTACGACTCAGGTGGCGGGAGCAACTACCTCGACAATATCGCGAGTACCGTCACGATACAGCCTGGCGGCAATTTGCAGGTCATGCTCACATTCACAAGCTTTGAATTTGCCGCCGGCGACCGCATCACGATCTTCGATGGGCCTGATGTATTGAGTCCACAAATCGGCGTTTACGCTGGCACGCTCTTGCCGCCGGCCGCGATCAGCACGAGTGGCGCACTCACCGTGCGGGAATCCACCAATGGCGCCAACAACCGCCCAGGCTTTCAGGCAAACTGGTCATGCCTCTCGGCGAACAGCCCATCAGTAGGCGGCCGTTGCAGCATCTATCCCAACCCAGCCCATGGGCAATTGCGCTTTGAGTGGCAACTGCAAATTGCAGATGCTTATGAGCTGCAATTGTTTGATGCCTTGGGGAGGTTGCAATTGCAGCAAGACGGCCAGCACGATGGTCTGTGCTCAGGTATGCTCGATGTGTCCAAATTGGCCGCTGGAGTCTATATGCTTTCCTTGCAGTCGGGGGATGCAAGGGTGGCTAAAAGGGTAATTGTGGAGTGAGAAGTCTGCGTAGAATCGTCCAACATCTCGATTGAATTGGGTTCCCATCGGTCCATCCAACAGCAATCATATCTTCAAGGGCCACGAAATCCAAAGGTGAAATTTCACCTTTTCCTTCAATTTTCGTAACATAGAGCATGGAACGGAGCCTCTATCTCATCCCGGGCGTTGCCACAGACCGCCGCATCTTTGCGGAGCTGTCCTTGCCTGGCTATACGCTGGTGTACCTCGACTGGATTCAACCGGCTCAAAATGAAACGATTCAGTCTTATGCCCAGCGCATGGTGGCTTGCTTGCAAGGCGATGAAGCGCCTATTTTGATCGGGTATTCGTTTGGTGGCCTCGTCGCTCAAGAGATGGCCAAGTTGGTCCCAGACGCCACCGTGATCCTCATCTCCAGCATCAAAAGTTACAAGGAGCGCACATTTGGCATGATGCTCACGTCTTCATTTGGATTGCATCGCTTTTTTCCGGCTGAGATCGGCAAGGAGTTCAGATTTGCCTATACGTGGATGAACGATCCGCAAAATGCATTGGAGCGGGAATTCATCCGTGTGATGCGGCGCGAACTCAACCACGAGCATACGGATTGGGCGATCGACAAGGCTGTGAATTGGCGGCACGACCACCACATCCCACGTCTGTACCACATCCATGGTGACCAAGACCGCATTTTCCCGATCCGTTACATCCGCAATTGCATCCCTGTGCGCGGCGGCACGCACCTGATGCTGCTCAACAAGGGCCCCGAGATCAGTCGGCATATCGACCGCATTGTGAAGGCGCTGCCCGGCGTACAGCGCCGCATACCGGCCTAAGCCGCAACGGCATACGCCCATTCTATCAGGACACGTTTTTGTTTTGATTGTTCCAAACGGCAGACAGCAAAAAGACGGCTGGCGCGATGGGGAACAGCAATAATGCAAACAGGATTCCAAGCGATGAGCTGCCCGACGGCATGCTTGCACGCAGAATGGTCGAGCCTGCACTTGGTGCTGGCGTTTCCTGCATCGACCGATTGGACTGTGCCGCAGCGGCTCTGTCCTTGCCCTTTACATTCTGTTTTTGGGGTGGACGATAACTGGGAATACCTTGTTTGTCGAGGCTGTCCTTGATCCAAGTCGGCTCCCTTTGCGGCAAGTTTTCAGCATCCAGGCTCGGCGGATATTTGCGTTTGATGCTATCGACCCAATTCTGGACTTGGTAGTCCTGCAAGTCCCATGCTGGCAATCTAAGGGGAGGCCCGCCGAGATGATCCTCCCCCATCAGCATCGCATAAGTCTCTCGACTGCCGCTGTGACTGCGGTGACCGATCTTTCGCGTCTGTGCCTGCCCCAGCGAGGCGAGCAAAAGCATCAACATCAGGACGGGAGCTGTGCGTGGATTCATGCGGAGGCGACGTTTTTAATTATTCTTCTATTCAACGCAAAACCCACAATCCTATTGCAATCCAGCTGAATTATGCGTCGGAACCTTTGCGGCTCAATGCAGCTGAGGCCCAGAAAATACCGGGGGCGATGGGGAATGCGAGCAAACCCAAGAGTAACCACATATTGCCGGGAGCGGGCTGTTCTTGCGCCGTTGCCGTGGGCGATTTTGAATGCGTCTGCACGAGAAAGTCTGGCGAAGGGACTTCGCTAGCCATGGACGCAGTGCCTCGCTGATGTTTCTTTGATTTGGGTTGGGGCTGGGCAGATGGAACCATAGATTTGCTAGGTTCGTCACGAACGCTGTCGATGGGTGCTGCACCATTTTTGGGAAGCACTGGTTCTGGCACACCAGCCTTGGCCTCAGGCGCCTTCTTTGCGATCTCCTCATAATATTTCCGCACGCGGACCACAAATGGATCGACATTGTAGATCGCGGTGGGCTCCCTGATGTATTCCCCCAAATGCTCATCCCCCATCATCATCGCAAAAGTCTCGGGTGCCCCGCTGTGGCTGCGGTGCCCGATCTTGCGTGTCTGCGCTTGCAAGGCGCAAGCGGTGATCATGAAAAGTAGCCCCCAAGCGATGCGAAAAACCATGTGCAACAAATTTTATCTAATTTAAGCCATCCGCGATGATTTGCGCAACCTGTCGCTCAACTCGGAATCCTATTTTTGCAAATCATGGAAGCACAAGACTCGGGCAAATGGACGGCTGCACATCGACAAATCTTTCGATTTGTCTTTGTCTGGGTGGGCTTGCTCTTGGCGACCTTTCCATTTCCCCGCCCCTATCTTCCCGACCTGGGGAAACTGCTGCTGCCGATCACGACAGCATTGGCAGCTGCAGTTGCTCGCCTCCTGGGCTTGCCGCAACCTTACCTGCACGAGGTCGCGAGCGACACCACGCTCATGTATGTGCACATGGGCCTCATGCTTTTGCTGGCGCTTATCGCCAGCAGTGTCTGGGGCTGGCGCGACCGCAAGGCCATCGCTTACCCACGCTTGCAGTATGTCTTGCTGGTCGGGATGCGGTATTTTCTAGCGGCGGCGATGCTGAGCTACGGTTTTGCCAAGGTCTTCAAGGGGCAGTTTTACCTGCCCGAGCCCAACACACTCTACACGCCGCTGGGCGAAGTGCCACGTGACTTGCTTTTTTGGAGCACGATGGGCGTCTCGCGCAGCTACTCCATGGTCACGGGCCTCGTCGAGGTACTCGTGGGCTTGTTGCTGCTTTTTCAAGGGAGCCGACTGGCGGGAGGCTTGCTGGGAATCGCGGTGATGGCCAATGTCGTGCTGCTCAATTTCAGCTTTGACATCTCGGTCAAGATTTATTCGATGCTATTGCTGCTGTTGTGCATACTCATCGTCGCGCCCGACCTGCCCCGCCTCTGGGCGCTCCTGCGCGGGCATACAATGCCCGCCTTGCCGCTATGGACGCCCACTTTTGCCGAACGCTGGCAGCAATTAGCCTTCATAGGGGCGAAGACCGTCGTCGTTTGTGCGCTGATCTTCGATGCCGTAGGCATGAATTTCGAGCAGGCAAATTTTAATGACGACGAGGCCGCAAGGCCGCCTTTGCATGGCGCTTATGAGGTGACCACATTTGTGCGCAATGGCGATACCTTGGCCCCCGACCTGCGGCAGACGCAACGCTGGCAACGTGCCTTTGTACACCGCCAAGGTTATTTCATTGTGCAGGCCATGGATGACCACATGCAGGATTATGCGTTGGCAATGCGTGCTGAGGAGCATGCACTCCAACTACTGGATGCCGCCTCTGGCAATTGGTATTCCCTGCAATTTGAAGCTGCGGATGATGGCCTCCGTCAACTCCACGGCGTTTTCAAGGGCGATACATTGGATATCGGCTTGAAATCCTTGCCTTGGCGGCAACTTCCGGTCTTGCGCGGTGAATTTCACTGGACTAGCGACACGATGTAAGCGGCGTGCACAATCAAACGGTAGCTGCGGGGGGTCTGATGGATGTGTATTGGGTAGGCATGGTTCAGGTCAATTTGGTGG
This sequence comes from Bacteroidota bacterium, assembly GCA_031424495.1. Taxonomy (GTDB): domain Bacteria; phylum Bacteroidota; class Bacteroidia; order J057; family JADKCL01; genus JADKCL01. Next base: position 58,322 of record JANPHP010000437.1, read on the forward strand.
TTCAAAGCAAGACGGGGTCACGGGGGCGGAAAAAGAATAGGGGGTGATTTTTGACCGCTCCCCATGACCATAAATCGAAGGTCGAACATCTTTGTTGAGATGCATCGCGATCTTAGAATTTGGTGTATTTCTTGATTGAATGGCGGAATCTCTGATTGCGATCCCAGAATCTGCTCCATTTTACCAGTGGTACATCTTCCAGACGCCATCCTCCTGCACCATGGATATGCTACCGATGCCTCCTTCCTTAGCCTCAGGGGCTTCGACGGAAAATCGCTTCTTTAGAAGACCATTTTCCTGGGTTTCGCCATCTACTTTTAAGGTCTGCGGACCCCTGAACAAGGCCTGCAATTCATCCCATGCTTCGGGGTTGACTTCCAATTGTGAGACCATCCCTTCACCCTGAGCCCTTTCGGAATACCAGCAGGCCTTATAACTCTCCAAGTCTTTGTGTTGAATGGCGTCCACCAATTTTTCAAAGGTCTGCTTGGGGCTGCCAAGTTGTTTTTTGCTGCCGCCACACGCAGACAGCGTGAGCAACAAAAGCATCAAAATCAATGATGTACGAAACATAGACGCTGGTTTTAGATGGAAGTTAAGCATTTCTACATATTAGGCAATTCAGCATCAATGCATCCGGCGGCAATGCTGCGTTTTGATTCAAATGTTCATTCTGCAATAAACAATTTACGGGTCACACTGCGTCCATTGTAGACAGCAGCGATGAGGTAGATCCCGCTTGGCAGGTCGCTCAGCTCAAGCAATTGCTGTGCTGCGCCGTCGATCGTGAATTGCATCAGTTTCTGGCCCGCGAGGTCATACAGACGCATCTCGTGCACTCCCTCGCCAAATGTCTGCAAGCTCACATGTCCGTGCGCGGGGTTGGGGTAAACGGTGAATATCTCCTGCACTGCGGCTTGCCGATCTACAGCCGTCATTCCCAGCAAGGTCGTGACGTCAGCTTCATCCACCACCGACAACCGGTAATAGGTCAGCTGAGCTGGCAACAAGTCATCGGCCAGAAACTCATTCTGCCCCTCGCCAGCAACAACATGGACGGCCATCTCCGAAAAAATTTGAGCATCCAAGCTTTTAGCGAGTAAAAAAGTTCCCCTTGAGGTATTCTGCGCTGTCGTCCAAGCGAGTGTATTGCCCTGATCAGCAGCCACTCCCCCAAACGCCAACAGATTTTCGGACAAGACCGAGCAACCGCCGCCGGTCGGCGTGAACGTCAAGTTGCTAATCGAGATGTACTGCACCGCAGGACGGGTCCCGACCGAATAGTAAGCATTGGATGAATTGGTGCCGACGGCGGGTCGGTAGATGATTCTGATCGATTTGAGCGGGATATTCGCAGGAGGCGACACCGTGATGGTGGTCACGTTGCAGGGTGTTGAAGAATAGGGACCTCCTGTGACGACTTCTGAACTGGAATTGTGACCGACGATTTTTTTGCTGTTGCCGACGGTTGTCACGTTGGTATTTGCGGGCGGGGTCACCACGATATTGGCGGCGGGCAGTGCGGCATTGTTGCCATCAATTCCAGAAATCTCCACAACATCCAGAAAATCGGTAAAGCTCTCTCCAGAGTTGATGTCGCGAATCGTGAATGTCGCCGAATTGCACATGCCTGCCGTCCCTCCCGTGGTGAAATCGAGATCGACTTGGATCCGCGATGAATTGGCAATGTAGCTGTTGAAAAATCCTGCATTCAGTGCCAAGCAGCCCGCAGCGATATAGCAATCGGGGGATGTCGAAGTCGTAAACATCGGCGTGCCGCTGTTCATCGTCGTATTCACGCGCGTGACAGTGGCCGTCATGAGCCCATTCACGTAAGGCACGCCCAAACTACCCGGCGGATAGGCATTCCAGTTTTGTGCTTTGAGCAGCGTGCCCGACAGCGCAAAGAGCAGCACAAGAAGAGTTGTTTTCATTCGAACAAGATGAGATGAAAGTTAACAAACAGTTTTTGCCAAACCAATCGTGCTGAAATCTGCGATGCCGGCCTGATGAATAAACGCCGACGACATGCCCCTAAATGCAGCGCGGCTGCCCAATGATGGACAGCCGCGCTGAGTTTTGGATTGTGACCGGGTTTACAACCTGGTCACACGGAAAGTCTTCTGAATCTTGTTGCCCTTGACCAACAGCATGTATTGACCTTGAGAAACATCGCTCAGCTCGATGACTTGGTCACCATGCCCTGTCAGCTGCACTGGCATCGACTTGATCACCCGGCCGCGCAGGTCATAGACGATCACTTCATCGATTTGGTCACCTTCTTTCAAGTCGTGGAAGAGGTGGATGTTTTCACCCACGGCCACTGGATTGGGACCGACATGCAATGTGCTGCCTTCCTCGAAGTTGACTTCCATCACCGATGAGTAGATCACCTCACCGTTCAGACTCAGCACTTTGATGCGGTAGAAATTCTGGCCGATCACTGGATGCTGATCATCGAGGGTGTAGTCTTGCGTGACCACGTTACCAGGATTGGCATCGACATTGCCGATGGTGCTGAAGTCCAACTCGGTAGGCAACCTGCGCTCGACCTCAAACGAGCCGATGTTTTCAGGCTCACTGATGCTCCAAGTGACGCGTGCCACCTCACCTACTTTTTCTGCAGCGTTGTTCAGGAACACGATCGGCAGGAAGGTAATGGTGCTGATGTCGCGGTAGTCGTCATCGAGGAGACCATTGCAATTGGGGGTCGGCGCGACGGTACCCAGTACAAACGGATCATAGATATCTGCCAAGCCATTTCCATTCAGGTCGAAATAGTAGATGTTGCCAAAGGTGATGAACGGCATTCTGATGCCATGCACCGATCCGCCGCCACCCAAGGTATTGTCGAGCCAGTCAGGCACTTGGTCTCCGTCTGAATCTAGCACTGTGTAGCGGCCAGGTACGCCGTTTGCGACCTCATAGTTGAAAGCCATCTGGGCGATGTCGTCTGCAGCAAGTGCGTTGCAATTCACGTCAAAGCCTTCGGTCCAATCTGGGTAGGAGTCATCGTCTGAATCCAAGTCCACAAAGTCGGCAAGGCCGGTGCCTTCATGATTGTATGGATTCACACCGCTGTTGAGGCCAGCGCCATTGTTGGTGCCATTGATGGACTCGTAGGTGTCGATGATACCGTTTGCGTTCAGGTCTGCACCTGCGGGGAATGTGAGGCCACCGTTGATACAGCCCGTGCAGACACCCTCGATGTAGTCTGGAATTCCATCGTTGTCGGCATCCAAATCCAAATAATTGGGGCGCAAGTCGGCATCGAAATCGACGTTCAGGAAGCCAGAGGCAGCATCGTGCCAGCCGTCGCCGTTGGCGTCGGTGATACCTGCATTGCCGACCTGACCGTCGAGCGTACCGCCACCGCCAAGGTCATTGACTGTGGAGCCGTTGCCAGCCTCTACGACGTCGGTAAGACCGTCGTTGTCAGCATCCAAATCCAAGAAATTAGGCAATGGATCGAGGTCAAAGTTGATGTCATTGGTGACGGCATTGAAGTTGTTGTTCACCACGACATCGGCGACTGCACCTGCAGTGAATCCGCCTGCGCCTGTGTTGTTGATGCCGTCTGCTGCATCTCTGAGACCGTCTGCGTCGACATCGGCGACGTTGTCGATCATGCCGTCGTTGTTGGCGTCGAGGGCTGCATTGGAGGACTCGGTGACATCGGATATTCCGTCGTTGTCAGCATCCAGATCCAAGAAGTTGGGCAAGCCATCGAGGTCTGCATTGATGTCGTTTGCGGCGTTGTTGAAGTTGTCGTTGTCGATCACGTCACCAGCACCACCAGCTGTAAAGCCACCTGCACCCGTGTTGTTGATACCGTCTGCTGCGTCGATGAGACCGTCTGCGTCCACGTCGGTGGCACTGTCGATCATGCCATCGTTGTTGGCGTCGAGTGTGCCGTTGAGTGTCTCGCCGATGTCGGCGATGCCATCGTCGTCGGCATCCAAGTCCAAGAAGTTGGGCAAGCCGTCGGTATCAAAGTTGAGATCGTTGGAGGGGTTGTTCAGGTTATCGTTGTCGATGACGTTTCCTGCACCGCCTGCGACAAATCCGCCGGCACCGTTGTTGTTCACGCCATCGGCGACATCAATAAGACCATCGCTGTCTACGTCGGTCGCACTGTCGATCATGCCGTCGTTGTTCACGTCAAAGTTGCCGTTGATCGACTCCACGATGTCTGCGATGCCGTCGTTGTCGGCATCCAGGTCCAAGAAGTTGGGCAGCGCGTCGTTGTCGGCATTGATATCGTTGGCAGCATTGTTGAAGTTGTCGTTGTCGATCACGTTGCCAGCGGTGCCTGCTGTAAAGCCGCCCGCGCCGGTATTGTTCACGCCGTCGACCACGTCGGCGAGGCCGTCGCCGTCTACATCGGTCGCGCTGTCGATCGTGCCATTGTTGTCGACATCAAAGTTGCCATTCAATACTTCCACGATGTCTGCGATGCCGTCGTTGTCGGCATCGAGGTCGAGGAAGTTGGGCAAGCCGTCATTGTCGGCGTTGATGTCGTTGGTGGCATTGTTGAAGTTGTCGTTGTCGACGACGTCGCCTGCTGCGCCAGCGGTGAAGCCACCCGCGCCGTTGTTGTTCACGCCGTCGACCACGTCGATCAAGCCATCGCTGTCCACGTCGGTCGCACTGTCGATGATCCCGTCATTGTTCACGTCCAATGCGCCGTTCATCGATTCGGTGAGATCGGCAATGCCGTCGCCATCTGCATCGATGTCGAGGTAGTTGGCGAGTGCGTCGTTGTCGAGATTGACATCGTTTGCGGGGTTGTTGAGGTTATCGTTGTCGATCACGTCGCCAGCGCCGCCAGCCACAAAGCCGCCTGCACCGTTGTTGTTCACGCCATCGACCACGTCGGCAAGGCCGTCGCCGTCTACATCGGTAGCGCTGTCAATCACGCCGTCGTTGTTCACGTCAAAGTTGCCATTCAACGTTTCCACGAGGTCGGCGATGCCATCGTTGTCGGCATCGAGGTCCAGGAAGTTGGGCAAGCCGTCGTTGTCGGCATTGATGTCGTTGGCAGGGTTGTTGAGGTTGTCGTTGTCGATCACGTCGCCAGCTGCACCGGCTGTGAAGCCACCTGCACCGTTGTTGTTCACGCCGTCGACCACGTCGAGCAAGCCGTCACCATCTGCATCAGTCGCGCCGTCGATGATGCCGTCGTTGTTCACGTCGAGGTTGCCATTTGCACTCTCCGTCAAGTCGGCAATACCATCCCCATCTGCATCAATGTCGAGATAGTTGGGGAATGCATCGTTGTCGAGGTTGATGTCGTTGGCGGGGTTGTTGAGGTTGTCGTTGTCGATCACGTCGCCAGCTGCGCCGGCTGTGAAGCCGCCTGCACCACTGTTGTTCACGCCGTCGACCACGTCGGCGAGGCCGTCGCCGTCTACGTCGGTCGCGCTGTCGATCGTGCCATCGTTATTTACATCAAAGTTGCCATTGCCAGACTCCACGAGGTCGGCGATGCCATCGTTGTCGGCATCGAGATCCAGGAAGTTGGGGAAGCCGTCGTTGTCGGCATTGATGTCATTTGCGGTATTGTTGAGGTTGTCGTTGTCGATCACATCGCCAGCTCCACCTGCTACAAATCCGCCTGCACCGCTGTTGTTCACACCATCAACGGCGTCGCTGAGACCATCGCCGTCGACATCGGTCGCGCTGTCGATGATGCCGTCGTTGTTCACGTCGAGGTTGCCATTGCCGCTCTCGGTGAGATCAGCGATACCATCACCATCTGCATCGATGTCGAGGTAGTTGGGGAATGCATCATTGTCGAGGTTGATGTCGTTGGCGGTATTGTTGGCGTTGTCGTTGTCGATCACGTCACCTGCGCCGCCGGCTGTGAAGCCGCCCGCACCCGTGTTGTTCACGCCGTCGACTACGTCTGCGAGGCCGTCTGCATCCACGTCGGTCGCGCTGTCGATCATGCCGTCGTTGTTCACGTCAAAGTTGCCGTTGCCCGTCTCGAGCAGGTCGACGAGGCCGTCGTTGTCTGAGTCGAGGTCGAGGTAGTTGGGCAAGCCGTCGTTGTCGGCATTGATGTCATTGGCGGCATTGTTGGCGTTGTCATTGTCGATGACGTCGCCAGCAGCGCCAGCGGTAAAGCCGCCCGCGCCATTGTTGTTCACCCCGTCAGTCACGTCGACCAAACCGTCGCTGTCTGCGTCGGTCACACTGTCGATCATGCCATCGTTGTTCACGTCAAAGTTGCCATTGCCCGTCTCGGTGATGTCTGCGATGCCGTCGTTGTCGGCATCGAGATCCAAGTAATTGGGCAGGGCATCGTTGTCGAGATTCAAGTCGTTGGCGGGGTTGTTGAGGTTGTCGTTGTCGATCACATCCCCCGCGCCGCCAGCCACAAAGCCGCCTGCACCATTGTTGTTCACGCCGTCGACCACGTCGGCGAGGCCGTCGCTGTCCACGTCGGTCGCGCTGTCGATCACGCCATCGTTGTTCACGTCAAAGTTGCCATTGCCCGTCTCCACGATGTCTGCGATGCCGTCGTTGTCCGCATCGAGGTCCAGGAAGTTGGGGAAGCCGTCGTTGTCGCCATTGATGTCATTGGCGGGGTTGTTGAGGTTGTCGTTGTCGATCACGTCCCCAGCGCCACCAGCTACAAATCCGCCGGCACCGTTGTTGTTCACGCCGTCGGTGACATCGGCCAAGCCGTCGCCATCCACGTCGGTCGCGCTGTCGATGCGGCCATCATTGTTCACATCCAGCGCACCGTTGCCACTCTCTGTAATATCGGCAATGCCATCGCCATCTGCATCCAAGTCCAAGTAGTTGGGGAATGCATCGTTGTCGAGGTTGATATCATTGCCGGTATTGTTCATATTGTCGTTGTCGATCACGTCACCCGCGCCGCCAGCGACAAATCCACCTGCACCGTTATTGTTCACACCATCGACGACGTCGGCAAGGCCGTCGCCATCTACGTCGGTGGCGCTATCGATCATGCCATCGTTGTTGGTGTCAAAGTTGCCATTGCCCGTCTCCAACAGGTCCACCAAGCCGTCATTGTCTGAGTCAATGTCGAGGTAGTTAGGGCGACCATCGTTGTCGAGGTCGATGTCGTTGGCGGCATTGTTCATGTTGTCGTTGTCGATCACGTCACCCGCGCCGCCGGCGACAAAGCCACCTGCACCGCTGTTGTTCACGCCGTCGACTACGTCGGCCAGACCGTCGCCGTCCACGTCGGTCGCGCTGTCGATCACGCCGTCGTTGTTCACGTCAAAGTTGCCATTGCCAGTCTCGACGAGGTCTGCAATACCGTCATTGTCGCTGTCCACATCCAAGAAGTTGGGGATGCCGTCGTTGTCGGCGTTGATGTCGTTTGCAGCGTTGTTGATGTTGTCGTTGTCGATCACGTCGCCAGCTCCACCGGCGACAAATCCGCCCGCGCCATTGTTGTTCACGCCATCGGTGACGTCGGTCAAGCCGTCGTTGTCGACATCGGTTGCGCTGTCGACACGGCCATCGTTGTTCACGTCGAGTGCGCCGTTGCCGCTCTCGGTGATGTCGGCAATGCCGTCGCCATCGGCGTCGAGGTCGAGATAATTGGGCAAGCCATCGTTGTCGGCATCGATGTCGTTGCTGGTATTGTTGGGGTTGTCATTGTCGATGACGTTGCCGCCGCTGCCAGTGACGAAGCCGCCAGCACCGTTGTTGTTGAATCCATCGACGACATCGATCAAACCATCGCCATCCACGTCGGCACCAGTGTCGATGCGGCCGTCATTGTTCACGTCAAAGTTACCGTTGCCGGTCTCGGTGATGTCTGGAATGCCATCGCCGTCGGCATCAAGGTCTGCCCAGTTGGGGAGGCCGTCGTTGTCAAAGTCGACATCGTTGCTGCCATTGTTGATATTGTTCAGGTCGATGACATCGCCTGCTCCGCCAGGGACAAAACCACCCACGCCTGAGTTGTTCGTGCCGTCGGCGACATCCATCAAGCCATCACCGTCGAGGTCCACAGCACTATCGATTTCGCCATCGTTGTTTACGTCAAAAACTCCATTTCCTGACTCTGTGATGTCGGGGATGCCGTCATTGTCGGTATCGAGATCCAAATAATCTGGATGCCCATCTCCGTCTAGATCGACTGGCACGAGCAAGCCACCGCCGTCATAAGCATCGTCGCGGCCGTTTTTGTCGAGATCGAGGCCACTTGGTGGGACATAAGGGCCACCACCGGTTTGGAATTCGTAGTTGTCTGGAATGCCGTCGTTGTCGCTGTCCAGATCGTAAGCATCGCGGATGCCATCGCCGTCGGTATCGGGATTGGGGAGAATGCTGATACCGCTTCCTGGAGTTGTTTCAGCATTGTCTGGCATGCCGTTGGTGCCAACAGGGCCTGTAAATGTACCGGTGTTGTTGTCAAATCCAGCTGGAGTGGTGCCGCCATTGGCTTCGATCGCATCTGCTACGCCATCGTTGTCGCTATCGATATCATAAGCGTCGATGATACCGTCCATATCGGTGTCGAAATTGTCATTCACCCCATCAAAGTCCAAGTCTACATAGCCTGGGAAGGTTGGATCCAAGAAATTTGGAATGCCATCTGAGTCAGCGTCGCCATTGGGGTCGATGCCGTTCGACTCATTGATGTCTGGAATACCATCATTGTCATCGTCAATGTCGATGTTGTCGAGAACGCCGTCATTGTCAATGTCGCAATCTGGCAGCGTGCGTGTCACAGGTGTGGAGGCTACCTCATTGGCCCAAAACCAAGTATTGATGGTGCGTGCATTGCCAAAGTCGTCGCAGGATTGGTTGCCGCCTGTAGTGGCAGAGCCCAAGCCCAAAATCGGTGCGGGAAGTACGAATGTCGCGCCGCCATCCCAAGCGTGCGCGGGGCCGAGGCGACCCAGCAGCGAGCTCGTCTCAGCGACACCTGCACCTGTAATGTTGTTGGCTGCGCCTTGTGCAGCTGTTGGTGCGGCAGGGCAGGTACTGAAGTTGGCAAGTGTATTGTCTGCCCAATACAACTTGCGAGCGCCAGGCACAGGTGAGATACCTGTGACGGAAAAGCCATTTTGGTTGTACTCGGCGTCATAGATGGGCACGTTGGTGCGGCCCCTAAAAATGGTCACTGTGATGTCGACTGGCAAGCCGCCGCCTACGGGTACGCCAAGGCCATTGAGGCCGTTCCAGCTCACGACATGGTGGCCTGCAGCCAATCCATATTGCTCGATGAGCACGTCTGCCGAGCTGGCTTGGAACCCTGCAGTTCCGTTGAGATCCAACAAAATCGCTACATCGCCAGGCTTGTCGATGTAAAAGGGTATGAAATAGTTCCCCGGGCAACCGAAGACGTTGTTGGTGATGGCCGGTGCCGCCGCTGCAGTGGATCGAATGAACGCCAAGGGGTCTGGGTCGGTGAGAAAGACCTTGAATCCAGCGAGAAAAGCCGGAGATGCAGTACCTGTATAGGTTGATACGCGGTCGACGACAAAGTTGCCCGAGTTTACCACGCCATAGTAGTTCATGGCAAGCACAAAGGAAAGAGGCCTGAAACCCAAGCCAAAATTCACGCGCACGACCGAGCTATCTTGGGTGAGGGCGTAGTAGGCGCCTTCAAACGAGTTGATCAAACCCGGGGTAAAGTTCACGTTGGTTGGGTCGTAGCAGATGAAGGACCATTTTTGGCAATGGACCCTGCCTGGGTGCAATGTAAAGTTGGATTCGGAAATGGTGAAGTCAAAGAAAATCAAAAATGCCTCGCCATTGTTGCCGGGCACCATCGTGACACCTCCGTCGTTGCTGCGGTAGATTTCGATGTAGTGGTCGCCATTCATGGTCGGGTTGAAGGTGAGCGGGGAATATCCCGTAGGATTGAGGCCGCCAACATTGGGCCCGGCGATGGCCTGTGCATGGTTGGGGATGAAACCGACGCCAGCAGTCGGCACAAGTGTCGGCGCCACGACAACTGCGCCTGTTGGGTCTAGAATTCTGTAAAAAAGATTGGCGGGCACCCCGTTTCCGGGTAGGCGCATCCTCGGATTGAATCCAAAATACAAGTCCTCAGTGGCGTTGTTTTGGATATTAAAAAAGATCCGGTTTTCTGAGGCTGCATTCAGCAACGGCCCCGAGTTGGTCGGTGTCGAGATGAGCAGCGCCGTTCCGTTTGCTGCATTGGGCATGGCTTGGGCGGTGCCCTCTGCCATGAGCGTTGCTGGATTGCCCAGCAAGCCGCCCAATGTCATGATACCTGCGATCAATACACTGAACAAGAACCTAGAAGCCTGAGTAAATACGCGCATGATTTCCTTTGAAATTACTATTACCCCAAACAATGCTCTTGAACACAACTTGACAAATGTGACCGGTTGTGAACCAAGCACATTTTGAGTCTCGCTGTCTCTGAGCAACAAAATTTCCTAAAACGACGCTGCTAGTACTCTAAAACGCACTGCCGCGCTGTAGAGAACCGCTAATGTACCCTGCGCTATCAACGCAGGTACACTCTTGCCGTAAATATAACATCAGTTTTCTTCATGGCAAAAGGAGGCGAAGTCAGATGTTCCGAAATGTGATGAATCTGATCCGAAACTCGATGAATGAAAGCGTTTGAAGGTCGAAGGCTTGCTTGTGGCGGGCTTGGATGCCTGAAGTCGATGATTGATGTGTGATCTACGACATTTCGAAATTATGTTTGGGGAATTTTATCCAGCAAAAATTCACTTCAGTCTTGTCGCTCGCTACTGATCAACCACAGACAGCAAATTTATCTTCATTTTTGCCATTTTTCTTACATTTAATATTTGGTGGTGTTTTTATCCATCCTTGCCGATTGGTCAATTGCTGGAAAATGAACCATGCCATCTCATCCTTCAATACTGCACGCCAAGCGATCGGTATCCACGATGAATACAGGATTTACTACACTTATCCCGCAGCATTCTCAACTAAGGGTTCCTATGGTTGTCTCTGGGCATCAATCCATTGAGATATGTGTGCCCCAAAGGCATTGGCGGCCGTTTCATCGAGATGGCTGTAATCCTTGAAGTCGCAAGCGTCTTGCAATCCAAGTGGATAATAGGGCACCCCGACAGGCAATTGCTGCTGAAGCCAAGTCTCGAAGTCCTGGTAATAGCGCTTGCTCGGCTGCCGCACGGCCTGGTTGAGCGGCATGTTGATCCATACTAGATGGATCTTGCGGCGCGCGATCTCCTTGAGCATGGCATCAAAGAAGTAGACATTGACAATATTTGGGGAAAAGCCTCCCAGCCTTTGCTCCACATAATATTCCTGCACGGAGGTATCGCCTGGGCAGATATCGCTCTCAAAAAGATAGCTCATTTTGTTGTCCACCATACGTGCCCGCATGGCTGGGAAATCCTTGATGTACCAGCGGTAGTTGTCGATATTGTGCAAGGCTGGCAAATATCGGACCTGACGCTGAACCCAAGGCAGCGGGAAGTTTTTGTCCAAGTCATCCAACCAAGGCCAATTGTGCCACTGATAGATCCCGTCTCCCGCTTGCAAGCTCCTCGTCAGTACATCATCCAAATAGGCCCGGTCGATGAATCCAAAGTAAACGGAGCGGTTGTGAAAACAGTCCTGCCCATGAAAATGCAGGGGTGAATAGGACAAATACAAAGTATCGATCGGCACATCTTTGAGCTGTTGCAGCACATAATATCCCTCGACTGGGCTCGTGCCGCCCAAACCCAAATTGATGGCGCGCAAGTGCTTGCTCGCCAAGCCCATCTCTGGCCGCGAGTCACCGATCACGAGGTTCACTGGACTGCGCGAACTTTTCAATTCGGCAATCTTCCCAAACACCATTTCCCAGCGCACGTACTCTGGTCCCAAATAATAGTGCTTGGGCAGCAACTGTGTGAAGATCACCCAGATGACTGCGAGGATCGCCAAGCGTAGCCCTATTTTTTGGAGAAACTGCCTCATGCCTCAAAAGTCGAAATAGACAAATTCCTTGTAGCCGCTGAGCATATTGAAAAAGATCACGATCGCGACCACGACCTCGATTGCGAGTCGTAAGCCGCGTGGCCCCATGCGCAAGACCTTGGGATTGCGCTCGTCTTCGCGGTTGAGCCAATCCAGCGCCAGTAGCAGGGCCACATAAACGGTCCCCGTCTTGAACATCAAGGGTCCCGAAAAATGTGTGCCCATCGCCTTGAAATATCCTACTGCTTGGGCCAAGCTGTCGGCCCTGAAAAAAATCAGCGTGAGTGTCCACAAGGCAAAGACCATCAGCATTTGCCCAAACTCCTTGATCGAAGGCAGCCACCGCCCCTTGGCGACGACCTCGGCACGCTGCAAAAGCCGGCCTTTGATCACGTAGGGAATGAAAAGCAAGCCATTGATCAAGCCCCAGACCACAAATGTCCACTTGGCGCCGTGCCAGAAGCCCGACACCAAAAATGTGCCGATGATGGCCATGGCGATGCCCTGCTTGCGGTAGTCCCGCAGCGCCAATGATAAGGGCGTGAACAGGTAATCGTTGAGCCAAGTCGTGAGCGAGATGTGCCAACGCGACCAAAACTCGGGGATGCTGCGGGCAAACAAGGGAAATCTAAAATTGCTCATCAGGTCAAAGCCAAAAAGCCGCGCCACCCCAATGGCGATGTCGCTGTAGCCTGAGAAGTCGCAATACACTTGTACCGTGAAGTAGATTGCCCCCAAAACCAAGGTTCCCGAGGACAGGTGCGCATGCTGCTTGAAGATGTCGTCGACGAAAACCGCGAGGTTGTCTGCGATCACAACCTTCTTGAACATACCCCAAAGGATCAGCCGGGTGCCGTCGACCCCGTTTTGATATTCAAATTTGCGGGCCTTGACGACTTGGGGCAAAAAATGGACCGCCCGCTCGATCGGCCCGGCCACGAGCTGCGGAAAGAAGCTGACAAAGGTCGCAAAGCTCAAAAAGTCCCTGATCGGCTCCAGCCGCCCTTTGTACACGTCGAGCGAGTAGCTCATGCTCTGAAAGGTGTAGAAACTGATGCCGAGTGGCAAGATGATCTGCAGGGTGAGATCGGGCATGCCGACACCGACCGATGCCCAGGCCTCCACCCAGGAGCTTACAAAGAAGTTGTAATACTTGAAAAACCCGAGGAATGTGAGGTTGATGCTCAGGCTCGTCCAGAGCAGCCAAGTGCGCTTGCGCTCATCCTCCTGCGCGCCGATGAGGCGGCCCATCGTGTAGTCGAGCACCGTGCTGAATGCCACGAGCGACAAAAACCGCCAATCCCACCAACCGTAAAAAAAGTAGCTGGAGACCAGCAACAGCAGGTTTTGTGCTTTGAGCTTGCCCTGAAAGACAAACCAATACAGCACAAAGACGACCGGCAGGAAAATGAAAAAGACAAAGGAGGTAAAAACCATGGGCGGCCTGCTTTGGGCTTAGCCGTTTTGCAAGGAGGTGATCATGTCACCCACGCGTTGCCAGTTTTGGATCTCGCGTGCCTTGAAACGCTTTTTGAAAGCGGTCTCGATGTCCACGACCAGCATGACATGCGACAGCGAGTCCCAGCCTGCAACATCCTTGGCGGTCGTGTCTTCGGTGAGCACGATGCTGTTGTCGTTCAAGACTTGGCGAAACACCACTTGCAATTTGGCCAAGATTTCTTCGTTGCTCATAGATTGTAATCCGTGATATTCTAGCTAATGGATTGCAATCGCAGCAATCCCGAGCGGCCAAGTTACCAAAATCTGCGGTGCAGCGGCGGGCTGCTATCGAAATAATGTTGCGGTGAAGCGAGCACGTCAGTCGATCTTGCCGCTGCCGTCGGTGAGTTTTACGGTCAAGATTTCCTTGGTGGCAATTCGTTGCGAATCATCGAGCGCGATATACATCCACTGCTCTGTACGGCCTGGGCCACGCCCTCTTTGGGTACGGGTGTACTCCGAGTTGAGCAATGGGAACCCATTGTAAGAGGCCCAAAAAGACAAGCGGTCACGGTCTCGTGAGTTTCCAAACCAATGCACATAGGAGCTGTCCATCTCTGGGGAATTGATCATCATCTGCAATCCACGCGGGAAATAGCCATTGAGACCGATGAGACATCGGTTAAATTCCTTTTCACCAGTGTCGGTCAGTCGCAGTGTGCCAGGGTTGTCGTAGGTGAGGCTGCTGTCTTGAACGCCACCTGTGTAGTGACTCACCTCTGCTTTCTCGATGGTCCACGTACCACTCAATTCGTGACGGATATTGGCCTTTTTGCAGCCCAAGGCTAGGCAAGCAATTAAAACCAAAAGGAGGATAGAGCACTTTTTCATTTTTGATCAGGATCGTTGATGAGCTTGAAATCGATTCCGATGTGCAGGCTGAGGCTACTGAACTTGTTCATGACCCAGGGACCGTCGTAGGGCGGGATGAATGGCTTGTCAAGCAAGGCGATATAATCTGCTGGCTTGATGGGAAGCATCGTGGATCCGACCCAACCATCGGTCCACCCCCTGCTTGTATTGCGGTCACTAAGGTGCGCCTTCTTGCCGAAATCACCGCTGTAGCTAAGCTTGGCAAATAAGCTGAACCGATCGGTGAGTTTCTGCTCATACGTCGCGGTGAAGAATCTACCCATATTGAGGCCTTGGTAAATCCCGTTGAAGGGTCTTTCTCGTCCATGGCTCGCTGTCCCATCTGGGTATATGAAATAGGAATCAATGATGGTATTGCCCAGTTGCACACCCATGCCTAAATAGAAGGCGGATCGATCAAACTCTAAGCCATAGCTCAAATCGAATCCTGCCAAATGCCTGTGCAATTCGAAAACACGAGATTCACTCGTCTGGTAGCCAACCTTGGCGTTTGCGCCAAGGTTGGAGGCAAAAAAACCCAATTTTACACCAAACCAGTCCGAGTGAAAATCAAATGACGCACCGACATTGTAAGCGGTACCGATGCCAAAGCCGCCCAGCGGCTTGTCAATCTCAGCGGAAGCGTAACGATTGAAATTCTTAGCAAAGCTTGCAAAACTCCTGTTGTGGGCTGTCGAGAGTCCAGTCGAGGCCCATACATGCACCTCTTGTGCACGCAGTCCTGAGCTCCCCGCCAAAAGCAGGCTCACAAGCATGATCGAGCAGATGACCTTTACCATAGTTTTCAGATTGTCTTTCCTTCCATTGACTTTATCCATCAATCCAAACTCCCATTTCCGTCCACCAGCTTCATGTGCAGCACCTCCTTGGTAGCGATCTCGCCACTTGGATCCAATTGCAGGTACATCCATTGCTCCTTGCGGCCAGGGCCATTTGCATTTTTGACCCGCGTATAGATCACAAAAATTTGATCGGCCAAGGCAAAACCGCCTTGCGCCCAAAATGTGACGCGGTCCCTCGCCCTCAGGTCACCATACCAGTGACAATATCCAGTCTGAAAAGTCTGGGTATTGTTGAGTTGATTGAATCCCAGTGGCTGATATCCCTGCGCAAAGCCAAGATAACAATTATTGTACTCTGGTGAGGTGCCCTTTTCATCTGTCAACTCCAGCGTTCCAAGATCTTCAGTCACGATCGTGCTTACGATCTCGCCATTGGAGTAGGTGATGATTTCAGACTTTTCAATCTCCCAGGTCCCGCTCAGCTCATGGCGAATGCGGTTTTCTTTCTTGCAGCCCCACGTGAGCACAAGGATGAATGCGAAGCAAATAAATGGACGTGTTTTCATGGTCGTTTAGCGCAAAAATGAATAGGCCAATCCAATCTGAATGCCGAGGGAGCCAAACTTGTTTTGCAAGTAGTCGCCATCGTAACTATTGAAGCTATTGAGTGCTGAGTAATATGAAGGCAAATCGGTCGGGAGCTCGTCTGGCCAGTCTCCTTGGGTCACATTGAGGCCCTTGGCCATATTGTTATCTCTAAAATAGAATTTGGCAAAAAGGTCGCCGCCATAGGTCACCTTGGCCAGTGCCTTGAACTGCCCCAAGCGGTAGGTAAATTTTGCGCCGATGTAGCCACCGACATTGAATCCGTCAAAAATGCCCGTAAAATACTTTTCCTGCCCGTGGCTCTCGGTACCATCCGCATAGACATAAGAGGAGTTCAAAATGCTATTGCCCATCAAGGTGCCCCAGTTGAAGAGCAGCGCGGCGCGGCCCCAGCGTGGCCCAAACCCCATTTCGAATCCGAGAAAGTGCCGTTTCAGGTCCATGACGCGGTGGCTGTCATCGGTGTAGGACACGCGGTCCTTACTGTGTTGGTTGGATGCATAGAGGCTAAAGTCAATGATCGAGCCCTTTTCATCGTCTATGGCATCCAGAAACGACACGGTCGCTCCCCAATTGGTCACATTCCCCAAACCAAATCCATTCAAGCCCTTGTCCACCACATTGGCGTTGTAGGCATTGAAACTCTCTGCAAATTGGTTGTAGGATTTGTTGTGAAATGTCGATGGGCCCGAGCTCACCCAGAGCTCTAGGGGCACGCCTTGGCCGTGGATCACTTGCATGCCAAGCAAACAAAAACAGCTAATCAGTAAATAGTACTTCCGCATAGGGATTGAAAAATTGGTGTTGATTGAGCAAGAAGGAAAGCGGAACTGGACCAGAATGATCTCAAATCCGCAAAAGTTTGATTCTAAACGGATGCGGATCGGCTTGCCCGTCCTGAAGCGTCGAGATCGTTCCGATGAGTGTGTCCTTGGTCGCATCGAGTTTCAGATCGTAGCGCACGCCGCGGTACATCGGGTCCATGAACGACAATTGATCGCGGTCTCCAAAACACTTTGCATCCTCCATGGCCACATCGGGATTGGCCAGATCACCCTTTTCAGTTTTGGTGACCTCGATGGCCTCGCATTTGCCCGAGACGGAGATGAGATAATTTTCAGTGGTTTTGGACCAGACTTGCGCCGTGTCTGCCGCCTCCAAGATGGGATCCCAAGTGCCGTATAGGCTCTTGGTGACGGTCTTGTCGGAACAGGCTGCAAAAATCATGGCCAATGCCACAAGGAATACCCATTGGTGCTTCATGTTAAACAAGAATTGGTTGGTCAAGCAAAATCTAGGCAAGGACGGCCTTGGGGCTCATTTTCACGCATTCTCCAGTGCCCTTCCCGAAGATAACGATTACTTATAGAATGGTTACAAAAGGTAAGAATTCTTCCTCGAAATCTGCCCACCAAAAGATCCCTGCAAATGGGCTACTCCCCTACCGTCTCGATGAAAAACGGCGTCGCTTGGAATTCATCCACCTCCAAGACCCACAACCCATTCTGCTCGGCAAATCCCAATCCTGAATAATGGTCGGCCACCATGGCGTTTTTCGCCGTCGCGATGTACTCGCCCACCAGGCGCTTGTACCCGTGCGCGCGCGTTGCCTCCACGAGCGTGTGCAGCGTGAACGCCTCCATGCCGCGCTTGAGCACGCGGCAGCTCATGAACCAAGTGTCGATGAAGAGTTCGTCGTGGCTGCGCTTTTCCAAGATCACCACCGCGATGAGGCCATTGTCCCCAAACTTGTCGGCGAGGTTGAATGCAAAGGAAATGTAGTTGGGGTCGGATGCGATGCGGCGGATGTCGTCCTCGGTGTAGCGCACCGTGCGCAGGTTGAATTGGTTGCTGCGCTGACTCAGTTGCGCGACGCGGGGCACGTCAAAGTCGCTGAACGGCCGCACAAAAGCCTTCATGTCGAGGCTGCGCAGAAACTCATCGACATTGGTAAATTTTTTGCTGAGCAGGTGGCGGCTCGCCTCCTCTTGGTATTGGCGGGTGCGCTCGCCATCGGTATTGGAGTAGCTCGCCGTCTCAAAGAAGTTCTCGCCATAGAGAAACTCCAGGTATTCGGCCGGGTCTTCGGGCAATTCAGGCACCGTGACGGCGGGCAGGTTTTCCCTCACAATCTGCCGCTCGACAGGATTGTCGTCCAAGAAAACCATGCTGTCAAAACCGATGTTCAGGATCTCCTGGATGTGGCGGATGTTGTCGGCCTTGTTTTCCCAGTTGGCGACAAAGACGGCGATGTCGTCGAGGCGCAAGACCATGTCGGGGTGCTTCTCAAAGGGCTCCTTGGCGACCGACTCTGTATTTTTGCTGCACACCGCGACGATGATGCCCCTGTCCTTGAGCGCCTTGACCCAGCGCTGCAATTCGACAAAAACCTTGCCCAGACCCAAATTGCCGACCTCGATGTTCTCGATGCCGTCGTCTCCGATGATGCCGCCCCAGGTGGTATTGTCCAGGTCCAGGATCACGCACTTCTTGAACTTGCCGACCAGTGCGCTGACCACGTCTGTGATGGCGATGGCGATCATCGCCGTGAAATTCAGGCTGTGGACCAAGTCAGTCGACACATATATATGTGGCGCATAAGCCGCTGCACGCCCCACGCGGTTGTGCAGGCTCGCGATGTCGATGATGAAGACATTGCCATTGGCCTCGGCGAGGTCCATGAGCCCCACATTCAGGCGGCGCACTTGGTTCAGGAAACTCAGGCTGATCTTGTTGGCGAAGTGGCCGAAGACCTTGTCGTCAAGTTCCTCGATATTCCAGAGCAAGACCTTGGCTTTGGTGCGCTCGCCGAGTGTGTCGACGATTTCCTGCAACTCAGCGAGCTTCTCAGCGGCATAGTGGCGCTGTGCCTCGGGTGACTTTGCATAAAACTTGGGGAGGAGCTTTTTGGCAGTGTAGGCCACGACGACCATGTCGGGCTCAAAGGCATAGAGATCAGAACCGGGGTCGAAGACCTGCCGCTCGATCTGCCCGAAATCGGCCTCCATGACTTCGAATGCAATCCCCGACAAAAGGCCCTGCGCCACGATAGCCCTGTGCAGGAATTGTGTCGTCGAGTCGCCCAAAAGCGCGAGCTTGACGGACTTGAGTCCGGCGGGATGCCCCAATTTGGCAGCTTGAGCGATGAGTTGGTTAAATTCTAGGGCCATATACCTTGTGTCTCCCTGTGAAAAATCGGAGCGCGCGCAAATTTATGGGAGACAGGGGTAGGAAAAAAATGGGATGTTGGGGAGGCTACCAAAGGCTGGGCATTCGACTACTTGAATGCGACAAATGAAAAAAAGATGTATTTTTGGCTAAACGGTTGCGACCATGGAAGAATTGACGATAGACCAAGTCAAAGCTTTGTACCCGGATGAATGGGTTTTGATGCAGATTGAGAACAAAGCAGAAAATGCTCCAGTGGATCGCGGCATCGTCTTGCTGCATGGCAAAGATTACCTTGAACTCTGCTACAAGGGCAGCGAGATCGCCAAAAAATACTTGACGACCATCTTGTTTACAGGCACAACCAATTCCAATCGCAAATGGCTCAAAGCTACGCGTTTGCCAGAGCAACCGAAGACGACCTGATCGTTGTGAGTGCTAGGATTGGAAACAGCATTGTCGATTGGGTGCTGGATTCTGGAGCATCTCATACTTTCATTGACTTCGGGATTCTGATCAAGGAAGGCTATCGTTTGGGAGATACCAAGGGCTTGGTACCCGTGGAAACAGCAAACGGAATCATCCATGCGAATCGTTTTGATGTAGATCTGCTATCGGCGCTGGGAATCCAAAAGCAAAACTTCGAAGTCACTTCCTATCTATTTGACGACCCCGAATCCACGTTTCGCGGCGTGATCGGACTCGATTTCTTGGCTGGGACCAAGTTTTGCATTGACCTTGTGGATTGCGAGATCACGATTCATCGCCAGAAGTAGTGACGGATTTGAGGATTGCGGCTCGGCAAGATCAATGGTCCCACTCAAAATCAAACAGCTCCGCCAAAGTCATTCCAAAGTCCTTTGCAATCGCCGCCGCCATTTGGAGGAATGTGTTCATCGCTCCCGATCCAATCCGCGCAATTTGCCTGCACTCCACATTGAACGCGCACTCCGCTCTCACAGTCTAAATCCCATCCGAGCCACCAACCCCTTTGGCAACTCCCACCGTTCCCCAGTCCCATAAACCGCCGCCACCTGAATATCCTCCCCCAATCAGATTCCACAAAACGAAATCCAATTGCTGGCGCTAAACCATGGGCCCAAATCGGACCTTGCCCATCCAGAAAATACGCGGAAAGATTGACAGGTTACACAATTCGTCAGTCGCTTAGGATTGTCCTTTTTCCCCTTCGAATTTGCGGATGGACTTACGAACGGCTTTTTTTGCACGTTTGGAGGTCGTGCCCTTGCTGGCAAGGGTCTTTCCAGCGCGCACCAGCTCGCCCTCTCCAGTCGGGATTGGGGTGCCAAAAAACTTGCCGTCTGGAGTAAAGCAAAGGATCTGCATCCCATCGATTGCCTTGATGGGCACGATCGTGAGCACGAGTTGCAAGCGATCCGCGTGCCAGAGCTTCACCGTCCCGTCCATGGAGGCCGTGGCAATCCATTTGCCGTTGGGAGAGATGTCCATGGCATCAACCTGGTCGCGATGCCCAGTCATCGTTCCCAAGCAAGCACCCGTTTCGGTGTCCCAAACCCGCACCGTATAATCCTTGTCCATGAAGGAGCCGCTGCATGCATAGATGCGCTTGCCGTCTGGCGAGTAGCGAATCCCGTTGACCCAATTCTCCTGTTCTTTGAGGTCAAACTGCAGATTTAACGCTGCGTCGTACAAATAAATGCTTTCCCTTGTGGCGACAGCAAGTTGGCGGTGATCTGCTCGCATGCGTAGGCAGGTCACGACGGATTTGTCAATGAGCGGAGTACCTTCGTCATTTGACTGATCGTTTCGGTCATAGATCCAAACGGCATGATTGCCGCCGCAGTACACGCGACTCCCATCCGTGCTGTAGGCCACCTCATATATGCATTCGTCGGCTCGCTCGGGCACGGAGTCCGTGCGCAGGCCAGTCACCTTGTCCCAGTACATCATGCTGCATTCGAGAAACGTACCAAAGCACTTTCCGTCTGGTGAGAAGCCCAGCCTCTTCCCGGTGGAATAGTCGGGGTAATATTCCCCAACCTGATGCAACACCTTCGCCTTGTACATGTCATAATAGGCCACCTCGTTTTCAAAGGTCGTGATGATCATCCCCTTGCGGTCGGCCGAAAATTCAAATTCATCGACCCGCCCTTGCATCACATCCACAGAGCGCGTCACGGCAAGGTCATTGAGGTTTACAAAATGCACACCGCCTGTGCTTCTGCCCGCAAAGGCCACGGTATTGTCATCCCAAAAGCGCACGGCGTGGAGGGCATTGATAGACTTACTATCCTCTTTGCGATCAAACTCCACCACTTGCCCCGCCAAGGGCAGAGAAGTCGCCGCGCACAACGCAGCCATCACAATCGTTTTCCAGCTCATTTCCAGCATTTCTTTTTTCAATTTAGCGATCTAATCGTGGAATGCAACGTGTGTGGATTGGTTACACTTGCCAGCAGCGTGCTTTGGTTGGCGGATTCGGGGCAAGGATTGAATGGATCGCTTTGTGGGATGGGGGCCATTGGGGGCCGAGGGGTCGATGTGCAAGGCCAAATGAAGTTTTGCAGCGACCTTGTGGATTGCGAGATCACGATTCAACGCAAGGAGTAGTGACGGATTAGAGGATTGCCTTTCAGGCACGATCACTGGTCCAACCCAAAATCCACCAGCTCATTAAGCCTGACATCAAAAACCGTGGCGATCGCACAGACCAGGCACTACAGGAATTGAATATTTCAATTTATGGATGATAGTAAAACTATTTTTCTTGATGGCCGTTATGGTATAAAAAGATGTTTTAATACTCATGCTAGGTATATGAAAACAATAACTCAAAACGTTCGCTGGGGCATTGCCTCACTTCTTTTGGTGCTGCTTTTGTTGCAGGGATGTGCCGTGATACGGCCAGGGGAGGTGGGCATCAAAGTCACGCTGGGCAAAATCAAGGACAAGATTCATCAACCAGGGGCCATCGTCTTTAACCCCTTTTTCTCGCAGGTGCAACGCATGCCTACCCGCACGGTCAACCGTGAGGTGAAGTTGAACCTACCCTCCAAGGAGGGTCTCAATGTGAGTGCCGAGATCTCCATTTTGTACCACATTACACCCGACATGGCAGCAAAGGTACTCTCAGAGGTAGGTAGCGATTACGAAGAAGTCTTGATCTTGAGCGTATTCCGCTCAGCAGCCGCCGACGTAAGCGCACGTTTCATGGCCAAGGAGTTGCATTCAGGACAACGCTCTGTGATCGAGGAGCAGATACGCAGCCACATGGATAGCCTCGTTGCTAGCCGCGGATTCATGATCGAGTCTGTGCTGCTCAAAAGCATCAGCCTGCCGCCAGGATTGTACTCGGCGATCGAAAACAAGCTGGAGGCCGAGCAAATTGTGAAACGCAAAGAGTTTGAGCTCCAACAAGAGGAGGTCGAGGCCGCACGCAAACGCATTGAAGCCGCTGGCGTGCGCGATGCCCAAAAGATTCTTTCAGAAGGACTTACCCCATCGATCATTCAGTGGCGCAGCTTGGAGGTGCTACAACAATTGTCTTCGTCCCCCAATGCCAAGACCATCATCACCGATGGAAAGGCCCCCGTCTTGATCGGCGCAGATTGAGTCAAGCGGACTAGGCAGCGATGGAATAACCCGGCTCTGGACTACTGTGGTGCAACAGCGATTTTAAAGTGATTCCACACCTGATGTTCCTGCAGGTTGGATCGAATAGGCGATGCCCGTAAAGAGGGATTTCAAGGACGAAAAAAAGGCATCCACATCCCCCGCATGCCATTGTGATGTCATACGCAACACCAAAGCATCGGTCAGTTTTTGCCCTTTTTCAGAAAACTCTGCCTGCAGGTGAAAGGAAAACGCCTTGGCCTCTTCCTCGTTGGGATACACCAAGATTGGTTTTCAGACTCATGGGGCACGTGAGGGTTGGCCTGATTTTGGAGGACACCAGCCAGCAAAATGAATTTCGAAAGGAATTTGGCTTGTCAACCCCTAGAATTCCGTAGAAATTATCGATGCCGAAACCAGTCGAGATTGTTGCAAGATCTGGGTAAATGCAA
Organism: Bacteroidota bacterium; assembly: GCA_031424495.1. Lineage (GTDB taxonomy): Bacteria > Bacteroidota > Bacteroidia > J057 > JADKCL01 > JADKCL01. Next base: position 81,234 of record JANPHP010000437.1, read on the forward strand.
CCCTTACAGCATCGTAGTGGATTGAGCAACAGCTTTTTTTATTCCTTGAAAATGCCGAAATTGCCCTAGTATTCCTTTGAGGCATGGAAACCACGGTTTTTTGCCGGGAATGACCACGGCAACCTTGGAGTCAATCAATCTAACTACACAATGCGCCCAACTCTCGCAAAAATTCTCCTGATCATTTTTATGCTTGCGCCAATTGGTTTATTGGCACAGCGGAATCACCAATCAGCATGGCAAGCCGGCAAGAATCCAAGCTCTCAAAAAGCAGTCGAGGATCCTGTCAACGAGAACCTTGAACGCATGCTCTCTAAATCGACGGAGTACAAGGGCCTGTTGGCAGAGATTGAAGTTGCAAAGAAGACGCTAGACAAGCAGACCAAAGCATGTGTTGCACCCACAAGCCAAAGTCGTGTAGCGCCCAACCTTGCCTGCCTCCAGTCTTTACATCAAGCACAGTCTCACCTTGATTCTCTGCAGAAAATCAACGCGCACTTTCGAGTGGACGCCAATCGAATGCTAGAGCTTTTTGAGGCAAATCCAAAGACAAATGAGCGCATGGCGAGCGCGGCAAAGGCATTTGCGGCTGGGAAAATCCAAACAGCCAATGCCATTTTGGATGCCGCACGGATCATTCAAATTGGAGATTCCGCGTTGCGCATGCCAATGACCGATGTCCGTCACCGATTGAGTAACCAGGCCGCCAATGAATTGACTTTCAAAGCCTTTCTTCAATCCCTAGATTTTCACAATCCGCAGCGTTGCCAAAATGTTGCAAACTATGCCAACCAAGCCCTCAAGTATGCAGAAACCAAGGATAACTTGCTAGACATCGGCATCTTGCTCCTATATGAAGGGCAGTATGACCTAGGGGCACCCTTTTTGGCAAAAGCGCTTCGTTTCGACATTGGTGTGCATCGGGAGGCCTTCCTTGCTGCAGAATTGGCCGATCATTATATGCTCACAGGCGACTCGATAGCCACCGAAGCCATGTTTCAGCGTGCCGCTGCCGCCTATTTGAAACTTGCCGAAGATGACAAGGAAGCCTATGGGATCGAATTGTCTGATGTGCTGCTGAAATATGCGGGCATCTTGGCCATCGATAAAAGGTATGAGGAGGCAAGTGAGCTTTACATCGAAGCGCGAATGTGTGTGGAAGGTCTATCCAATTTTAATCCTAGAAAGGGCGGCAGGCTGATCAATATCTGCTGGCAAATGGGCTGGATGTATGAGCAGAATCCTAAGGGCGGCTCTCCGCTGGATATGTATGCCAAGGCCGTAGAAATCAGCGATCATTTGAAAATGGATGCTTCTGACAACAAAGCATACTACCAATTTAAAACGCTGAAACGATTTGCCGAAGCTTGCGCTCGCCTGCAGCAACCTCAAAAGGCTGCCGAATGTTATGAGCGTGCATTTCCTATCGCAGAGCAATTTGCCAAAGCGGATCCGGCAACTTATGGTCCAGATTTGGTGGCGATGATTGTGGATTGGATTGGAGTCAATGAGACCTTAGGCGATACAAAGGAGGTCGAGCGGCTCCATATGCTCGTCATCAACATCGGTGATCAGCTGTGGCCGTCCAGCGATGCCGACCTGAAAAAGCAGTGGGCAATGAACCAAATGAACCTGGGAGATTTCTATTTGGATCAGTCCCGATTCTCGGATGGCGTAAAATGCTACCAAACGGGCTGGCCTCTGTTTCGGCAGTTTGCCGCGCAGGCACCTGAGGCATACGCCCCAGAAATGGCAAGGACTACACTCAATTATGCCTTGCTGCTGCGGGAAATGGGTCGTTATCCTGCGTCCGATAGCCTCTTTCGGGAGTCGATCGCCATCTATGAAAAGCTTGTGACAAAAGCACCAGAGCTGCACCAACCTTTGCTGGGGTTCAGTTTGGGGCACCATGGTTTGCAGTTGCTTTATGAGGGCAAGTTGGTAGAAGCTGAACAGCGGTTCAGACGATCACTTGAAATCCACCAAGAGATCGATCAGCGACAACCCGGTTCAGATTATGAGCACATTCTTTGGAATTACATCTGCATATCAAATTGCCTGGGTAGGCAAGACAAACATGCCGAAGCCGAGGTATGGTACGCCACAGCCTTGGAATTCGCAGAAGCCAGAGAAAAAAAGGAACCCGGAACCCATTCCTTGGAAATTGCCTCAGTGCTCGCTGACCTCGCAGACTGCAAGGCCGACCAAGGTAATTTTGCCGAAGCGTGCGTGATTGCGCAGCGCTGCTTGCAGGTAAGAATGGATTCAGACTCCACAAATCCCGAAACCAGAGACTACAGCATAGCGGCAGCGCACAACGGCTTAGGGTATTTCCAGACGCTCAATGGGCAATTTGATGAAGCCGGTACCCAACTCACGATTGCATTGGCTAGCTTCCAGAAGCTCGTACTATCTGGGAAAAGCTCTGCCTACAATGAATTCCTCCGCAGCTTCAACAATATTCAAGAACTCAAGGATTCTTTGGAGGCGCATAAATCCTGGCACAAAGCCACCGCGATCCAATCGTTGCGTGCACGATTGACGGAAGGGCTTGCAGGCGACCTTGCAGGTCTAGACTCGGTGCGCGCCACAGCATACGGCGCACTCTCATGGGCCCTGCTGTTCGAACAAAAATATGCTGAGGCGCAAGCAGCGGCGGAAAAAGGGTTGGACTTTGATCCGACCCAAAACTGGATTCGCACCAATTTGGGACATGCCTATTTGTTCAGGGGTGATTGGGAAAATGCAACCAAGATTTACCAGATCTACCTCGATTACAACCCTGACAAACAAGTGGTTGGCGATGCATTGGTTGAGGACTGGAATCGAATGGAGCAGGAAAACCTTGTTCCCGAAATGATGCTGCCAGAGATTGAGAAAGCCCGCGCTTGGTTGAAGGAACGGATAGGGGCCAAATGAACCGTTCAGGAACACAGGCGTGCACTTGGATGGTTATCGGTCTCCATCGAAATGTTGCCTGGAATTGTGATCATTGATCAGGACTGCCGTAGCAACTTGCTAGGCATTTTCAGGGCGCTACCATTTGTAGGGAAATAACCTCACCGCCCCACCCGCGCCACCAGCCGCTTCTGCAGCTCCCACCGTTCCCCGATCCCAAAATCCACCAAAAACCGCACTTCCTTCCCCTCTTGCAAGGCAATCGGCTCGCCATCGAAAGCACCCGATTCCCCGTAATCGCCGACAGGCGATGCCCCAACCCAAACACCCCCAACAAATTCAAGGGATTGGCCGCGCTCAGCGCGACCAAGTGGCCGTCCGGAGCCAGCGTGCGGTACTTGCGCAGCAAGGTCACCGCCTCGGGCAGCGCATACTGCTCGCCCCAGATACCATCCACAAATCGCCCACCTCTGATCAGGCCGTGGGCTTCCAGCCTGCGGAAGACGCGCACCATCTCAATTCACTGTGTCGCGGTAATGTCCGAAATCAATTATCTTTGCAAAAATGTCTCGAAAGCATGAACTACAAGATATCATTCGAGGAAATGGACCGGTTGTGCAGGGAGCAGCAATCCAAGCTGCCGCCGCTTTCCTTGGAAGAGAAACGGCGGCAAATCCAAGAGGTGAAGGCGAGAAGCACCTCAGCTTCCAAGAAGTCCTCGCACTGACGGAGTACATTGGCCGGAATCAGCTTTGGTTTTCCAGCCCTGACGAATCAAAGTACCTGAGCGAAGGTGCTGAGCAAAAGGTCTATGAGGATGAAGACCCAAATTTCGTGATCAAGTATAACAGCCGGGTGTTTTATGCAAGCTGGATCGACTATTTCCACAGCTTGTTGCTGCACAATTACTTTTTCCCATATTTCGCTTATGAGTTAATCGGGTTTTGTCGGGTGGAGGAAACGCTTTGTGCTGTTGTGCGGCAACCATTTGCAAGGTCTAATGAAAGGACCGACCCCATGCAATTGGAGGAGTATTTGAACGCTAGTGGTTTCATCCGTCAGCGTAACAATGACTACATCTGCCACTCGCTAGGGATCATTTTAGAAGATCTTCACGACGAAAATGTGCTCAGCAACAATGGATTGATGTGTTTTGTGGATACCGCATTTTTCCTGACGGAAGAGTTTCACAGGCCCTGAGTGCATAGAGGAGAACTTTTACTCCCACTCAAAATCAAACAGCTCCTCCAAAGTCATCCCAAAGACCTTTGCAATCGCCGCCGCCATTTGGAGGGAAGTGTTCACTTCTCCCGATTCGATCTGTGCGATTTGCCTGAACTCCACGTCGATCTCATCCTCCGCTCTCACACTCACCTCCCCACCCGCGCCACCAACCGCTTCTGCAGCTCCCAACGTTCCCCAGTCCCAAAATCCACCAAAAACCGCACTTCCTTCCCCTCTTGCAAAGCAATCGGCTCGCCATCACGGTAAAGCACACGATTCCCGGTGATCGCCGAGAGGCGATGCCCTAGCCCAAACACCCCCAACAAATTCAAGGGATCGGCCGCGCTCAGCGCGACCAGGTGGCCATCGGGAGCCAGCGTCCTGTACTTGCGCAGCAAGGTCACGGCCTCGGGCAGCGCATACTGCTCGCCCCACATGCCATCCACAAAGCGGCCGCCTCGGATCAGGCCTCGTGCTTCCAGCCTGCGGAAGACGCGTACCATCTCCCGCCAATGGGGCATGTTCGCCTCGCGCTCCGCGAGCCTTCTAAACACCACCCCATACCGCCGCAAAATCACTAGCGCGATTTCCTCGCGCTCCTCGTCATCCAATTCACCTTCCAAGCCGGGCGAGGGCTGTAATGACCATCTCCCACTCGCCGCCATGCTCGCGGGCTGCACCTTGCGGGCACGCCCATTCGCGTAGCGCTCCGCCTTCGCGCGCTCGTCTTCGGGCATGAGCAGCGCACGCAGACCCGTGAAGTTGTCGCTGCTGATCATCCCCGACGTAACCAATTCGCCCAATGCCATTTCCAGATAACTCGGCAGAAGGTTCAGGCCCCGCCGCAGGTCATCAAAGAAACTTGCGCCACGCTGTTGCAGGTAAGCCACGACCTCGCTCGCGCGGTGCGAGAGCACAACCGTGCCCTCTACATGTCCGGCGGCCTTGCGCCAGACGGCGGCGCGCTCGCGGCTGAGCAAAGTAATCGGCGATGAACGGATCGGTCCATTCTTCACCAATCCATCTGCATTGGATGGTCGCAATCTGCCCCATGTAAGTCGCCCGCTCATGCAGAGCATGTCGAGCCAAAGCGGATCGTAGTTGGGCATGCGCAGGGGGATGATCTCGCTTTCCCAAGCCGCAGCGGGCGCTTCATAGCCTTCCATTTGCTGCACGATCTCGAGCAGGGACTCGGGGCCTTGCAGGTTGTCGTGCTGGGCAACCTTCTGCCATTCGAAGAGAAAACGCATATAGGTGGCGGGATTTACGGGCTGAATCTCGGCCCGCAAGGTCTTGACGGTGTAGCGGTGGATGCGCGACAGCAACCTCCGCTCACACCATTCTTCCTCGCCGCTCGGCGTGTAATTTCCCCGAAAAACGAAGCCCTCGGCCTCCAGAGCGTACATAGCATACTCGGCCTCATGCGGCGCAATGCCCATGCTCTCGGCGAGCACCCAGGTGGTCACGGGCCCGAGCGCCTCCATGCGGCCGCGCAGCAGCTCCTTGCGGGCGACCGTGTCTTCCATTTCCTTGCGGAGGAGCCGTTCGGGAAAATGGATGCGCGGCTGCAGGTCAAACTTGGGGAACAAAGCTTCAAACTCGGGCAAGCGCTCGGCGGCGACCCAGAGTACGGCATCGCTATCCGGGCGGCGCAAAACGGCTGCTCGGCCTGCTTGTTGGAGTTGCGCGAAGTACGGTTCCCAACCATATTCGCCGTCGCCGACTTGGCCTTCTTCAGCGGTGAGGAAGCCAAGTAACAACAGTGCTTCGTGCAGCTCGTCGACGCTGCGCACGGTCGGCCAAGCTTCTTGGCGGACCTGCTCGATGGCAAGCGGGTCGAGGCGGCCGAGATCGGCGGCCTCGGCGGGGTCTAGCCAACGGCGGTTTTTGATGGCGTGGGTGCGGCGGTCTTCCAGGCCCGCCGGATCGAGGAAGGCGTAGGGCCGCGCATTGATGATTTCTTGGGCGAGGGGCGATGCCTCGCGCAGGTCCTTGGCGATGAGTTTGAAGTCGCCCGCGACGATGCGCCCGATGATGACCTCGAGCTGATCGATGTCCATGGCTTCGGTGAGGCAGTCCTGTATGGTCTGCCGCACGAGCGGGTGGTCGGGCACCTCGCGTTCACCGACGATGTTTTCGAGGCAGGCGAGTTGGTCGGGGAAGACGAGGGAAATGAGGTCTTCGGATGCCATGCGCTGCAAATGCGGGGCGACGCGGCCGGTTGCGCGGCGGCGCTGAATCGCCAAGGCGCGTGTTGCATTCCACCGCCACCTGACCCCAAACATCGGCGCATCCAACAAGGCTTGCACCAAGATTTCGCGGACGGTGGACGGATGCAGGTATTCCCAGACTTCGTCCAGGACAAAACTATGGGTCGCGCCGAGGGAGAGAATGATCGCATCCTCAGTCGCGGCAGCTTGCAATTCGAAGTTGAAGTTGCGGCAGAAACGCTTGCGCAGGGCGAGGCCCCACCCCTTGTTCAGCCTTGAGCCGAAGGGCGAATGGATGACCAAATGCATGTCGCCGGCCTCGTCAAAGAAACGCTCCATCACAATGGTATTCGGCCCCGGCAATTCACCCAAAGCCAATTTTGCCGCACATATATATAGTAGCATCTGCTCGGCCGCGCTGCCTTGTACATTCAGCGTATCCTTCAGCCACGCCAATGCCTCGCCGCCCCATTCCTCGATATAATCTTCGGAGCGGGTGCCGGGAATGATGCGCCCTTCGTCGATGCGGGAGGCAATCTCCTCGCGCAGACGGCAGACGGCCATGGACAATTCGTCGCTGCGGCCGGGCGCCTCGCCAAACCAAAAGGGGATCGACGGCGTCTGCCCATGCGCATCCTGCACCAGCAATTTGCCCGTCTCCAGCTTCTCGATTTTCCAGACACCATTCCCCAACTGAAACACATCGCCCGCCATGCTCTCGATCGCAAAATCCTCCTCCACCGAACCGATAAAGGTCCCGCTCGGCTGCAAAATCACGTCGTAGTTGAAGTTGTCGGGGATCGCGCCGCCATTCGTGAGGGCAGCGAGCTGTGCGCCCTTGCGTCCTCGAATGATGCCATTCACGGCGTCGCGGTGCAGGTAACTCGACGTGCGGCCATTGCGCAGCGTGAAACCCTCGCTCAGCATCGTGATCACTTCGTCATATTCGGGGCGTTCCAGATTGCGGTAGGGGAATGCGCGGTGGACCAAGGCATACAATTCATCCTCAGTGTATTCTTGGTTGGCGACCTCGGCCACGATCTGTTGCGAGAGCACGTCGAGCGGCTTTTCGGGGATGATGAGGTGGTCCAATTCGCCACGGCGGATGGCGTCCAGGATCGCGGTGCATTCCACCAAATCGTCGCGGGTCAGGGGGAAAATGCGGCCCTTGGGCGTGCCCCCGACAAAGTGGCCCGAGCGCCCGACCCGCTGCAAAAAGCCCGCGATCGTCTTGGGCGAGGCGATTTGGCAGACCAGATCCACCGAACCAATGTCGATGCCCAGCTCCATCGAGGCGGTCGCCACCATGGCGCGGAGCATCCCGTTTTTGAGGCGCTGCTCGGCATCGAGGCGTTGTTCCTTGCTCAGGCTGCCGTGGTGGGCACTCACCGCAGCCTTGCCCAGCCGCTCCCGCAGGTGGTGGCTCAGGCGCTCAGCGAGGCGGCGCGTATTCACAAAGATCAGGGTCGTTTGGTGCTCGAGGATGCGTTGCTCCAGGATATTGTAGATCTCCTCCCAGACATCATTCGCCATCACCGCGCTCAGCGGCGAATTCGGAATCTCGATGCCCAGGTCCAATTTGCGGCGGTGCCCCTCGTCGATGATCGCGCACATGGGTTGCCCAGTATTGTCCAGTTCGGCATTCCCCACCAAGAATTGCGCGACCAACTCGATCGGCTTTTGCGTCGCCGACAGCCCGATGCGTTGGAAGGGGCGGCCCACAAGTTGGCGGAGGCGCTCCACACTCAGCGCGAAGTGCGAGCCGCGTTTGCTGCCCACCATGGCGTGGAT
>JANPHP010000438.1:0-5132 GCA_031424495.1 Bacteroidota bacterium
ATTATCCGCACGATGCCTGCGCCCGTCGGCAACACGGAAGCGCCGTTCCTTGTTCTTGATGGTACTCTGATTGCGGTAGTGGTGACGGGCCAAGATCATATAGGCCATGCCAAAGCAAGGGTGCGTGGCTGCCTGGCCTTCCAGCCAAAATACCTCTTGCGCGTTTAATCCACCGTTTTGCGCTTTCTTATAAAGGTTCAGAATATCCTGATTCACGGTCCGAATTTACGAAAAATCCCGCGCTTTCAGAAAGAATCAACAATTCCGATCAAATTTTTCCACAGAAAGGTTCGGCTATCCACTCTATAGCACAGTCGGCCACCGCCTACCAGTTGGAAAGGGCTTTGTTGAAGACGTCTTGTCCCAAGCGAGCCACGATGTCCTTCACCAAATCCTGCTCCACATCGCTCAGGTTTTGGGTGCTGCTGAAGTCGCTGAATTGGCTGAAGGTCTTCTCCCAGCTGTCTTCTGGATATTTCTCGCAAGTGTATTTGACTTTGATGCCAATGGTGAGGCGGTTGCTTGCTGCGGTTTCGTTGCCTTGAATAGCCACCGGGCGCACGTCGTACTGGGCGATGGTGCCTTCAAAAACCATGTCGCCATCAAACGTGGCGAGGCGCAGGCTGCTTTGGGAAATGAACACGTCCTTGATTTTCTCAGTCACGTCAACTGCGAGTGTCGGGTTGATGAGGGGGGCTTTGTTTTCAAAAAGCTCGACGGTGACTGTTTTGATGCCGGCTTTGAGCTTGCCGCTGCTGAATGAATAGATGCCACAACTTGAACCCAGTGTGAGCGTCAGTGTGAGTGCGAGGAGGATTTGGGTAAGGCGACTTTTCATAAACCGAAAATGATCATTTTTTCAACCAAGCCCGTACTGCTTGATCTTCCTGTAAAGTGTCCGCTCAGAAATGCCCAATTCTTGTGCCGCTTTTTTGCGGTTGTCCTGATTTTTGTTGAGCGATCTGGAAATCAAGTCTTTTTCATTGTGCTCGAGGTTGAGCGGTTGCTCAAGCAGGCGCGGTTTTGCATTGGTCGAAGCGTTTGTGCCGTCGATTGTAATCGGTTGCTCTCGTTTCGTTCGGAAGGTATCTCCCAAACTGCGCCCTGAGTCCTCGATGATATAAGCTTCGCCTTCATGGTTGGGCTCGGCCTCTTGGTTTTCGGCGTATTCATTGATGCCGGTCATGCCCATGGACAAGACGCGTTTGAGATCGTCGACTTCGCCCCGCATATCGAGGATCATTTTGTAGAGCATTTCGATTTCTCGGCGTTGGCTAGCTGAGCCCTCGTCGGCCATCGCAGGCTCATTGCCCATGAAGACAGGCAGGTAGCTGTCGCGAATGTTGAGGTGCTGACGCAGGATGTCGGCGGTCACGACGTCTTCCCGCACGAGCACCGAGAGGCGATGCACAAAATTCTTGAGTTCACGCACATTGCCGGGCCACCTGTATTGGTAGAGCAGCTCGATCGCGTCGTCGGTGAGGGATAGGGGCAGGCGCTTGTATTCGTTGGAATATTCGTCGGCAAAGTATTGGAACAGCATCTCGATGTCGTGGCCGCGGTCGCGCAGCGCGGGCACGTTGATCGTGATGGTATTGAGGCGAAAGTAGAGGTCCTCCCTGAATTTGCCTTTGCGAATCTGCTCGATCAGATTCTTGTTGGTGGCGGTGATCACGCGCACATCGGTCTTTTTGACCTTGCTAGAACCTACGCGCAGGTATTCTTGGTTTTCCAAGAGGCGCAGCAGACGTGCTTGGGTGGCCATGGGCATCTCGCCAATCTCGTCGAGAAAGATCGTGCCGCCATCCACCTCCTCAAAATAACCCTTGCGGGTCTCGATGGCCCCGGTGAATGAGCCTTTTTCATGCCCAAACAATTCAGAGTCCATCGTACCCTCCGGAATGGCCCCGGTATTGATGGAGATGAAGTTTTGGTGTTTACGCTTGCTGAATTGTTGGATGATCTTGCTGAAGACATCCTTACCCGTGCCGTTTTCCCCGACGATGAGCACCGATACATCGGTCGGCGCCACCTGTATGGCGATCTCGATGGCAGACTTGAGCCGGATGTTGTGTCCGACAATGCCAAAGCGGGTTTTTACACTATCTAAATGACTAGCCATTTGCGTTGTCTTATGATTGAGAATTGAAATTTGAAAATTGAACGAGCACCATGCATCTCACAGCGGCAATCGCTGCATCCCAAGATATTTCCATTCGATTCAAAAATCTCATCATTCTTTTCTCAATTAACTACATTATTCACGCCTCCTGAGCACAATTCCCCCCAAAATAACCCACAGACCGCAATCCCAGCAAACCAATCAACCCAAAACTCAAAACTCTGAACTCTGAACTCTGAACTCTGAACTCTGAACTCAATTCTCAATCTTTCCCCTCAAAGTAGCAGAAGTAGCTTCTTCTATCCTCACCATCACGTAATCTCCCGGTTTCACCCCTTCGGCTTTGGGAAATATCACCACGTCGTTGCCGTCGTTGCGGCCGCAGTAGTCGTCGGCGCTGCGCTTGCTGTTGCCTTCGATGAGCACCTTGTACAGTTGCCCGATGTGGCGAGGGGCACGGGCGCGCTGCACGCTTTGCTGCAAGTCGATCACCTCGGCGAGGCGGCGTTTCTTCACCTCCTCGGGCACGTCGTCGTCATACTTGCGCTCGGCAAGCGTGCCGGGGCGCTCGCTGTAAAAGAACATGAACGCAAAGTTGAATTCCGACCATTGCACCAAGCTCACGGAGTCTTGGTGCTGCTCCTCGGTCTCGCCGCAGAATCCTGTTATGATATCGGTGCTGATCGCGCAGCCCGGGATGATCTCGCGGATGCGGGTCACCTTGTTCATATACCACTCGCGCGTGTAGCCGCGCTTCATGCGCTCCAAGATCTCGGAGTTGCCGCTTTGGGCAGGCAGGTGGATGTAGTTGCAGATATTTTCGTGGGCGGCCATCGTGTGCAAGACATCGTCGGTGATGTCTTTGGGGTGGCTCGTGCTGAAGCGGATGCGCAGATCGGGGCTCACCAATGCCACTTGCTCCAGGAGCATGGCGAATGTCGTGCCTTCGTATTTATAGGAGTCGACATTTTGGCCGAGCAGGGTCACCTCCTTGTAGCCTTGCGCGACGAGCGTTTGTGCCTCTGAGAGGATGCTCTCGGGGTCGCGGCTGCGCTCGCGGCCGCGGGTAAAGGGCACCACGCAAAAGCTGCACATGTTGTCGCAGCCACGCATGATGCTGATGAAGCTCGTCACGCCATTGCTGTTGAGGCGAATGGGGGAGATGTCTGCATACGTTTCCTCGCGGCTTAGCAGCACGTTCACCGCTTTTTGGCCTGTCTCGACCTCCTCGATGAGGCGTGGCAGGTCGCGGTAGGCGTCGGGACCGACGACGATGTCCACGAGGAGTTCGCGCTCAATGAGGGATTTTTTGAGGCGCTCTGCCATGCAGCCCATCACGCCGACCATGAGACCGGGGCGCAGCTTTTTGGCGTAGCGCAGGTTTTCGAGGCGGTTCCAGACCTTGGTTTCCGCGTTTTCGCGGATGGAGCAGGTGTTGAGGAGCACGAGGTCGGCGAGGCGCTCGTCTTGCGTGAAGCCATAGCCCATTTCATTGAGCACGGATGCGATGATCTCCGTGTCGGAGAAGTTCATCTGACAGCCGTAGGTCTCGATGAAAGCGTGTTTGGCAAATTGTTTCTCGGTGGTGAGTGTAAAAGCCTCACCTTGGCGTGCCTCGTCGTGGGGCTGCTCGATGGTCGCCGCGCCCGGCGCGAAGACCTTTTGTGTAATTTTTCCCTTGTTCACTGTATTCAACCGCCGCGTTGTAAAGACGCATTGGGGCTGCGAAGATAGGGAATGTTTCTGACATTTTGGCAGGTGGAATTGGGAGCCTTGTATGTATTTAACCGCAGAGGGCGCAGAGTCAGTCTTTCTCTTTGCGCCCTCTACCGGTTTTTATTTGACCATCGCACCATTCAGCCATGGCAAATCAGCAGCTCACTCAAATGGCTTGGGATATGCCATTCCAGCTACGCCGCATTTGATATCATCATAGATTCGCAGTGTTGGCAAGCAGCATGTGATCCACTATTGCCCTTAAAGCATATCCTGCTTGGATCCTGCTATGCGCTTCACATAGTCGATCGTTTCCATCCCTGGTACACAAAATGAAAATGTGGAAACCCCGTTGACATTGGTAATTGAAAAATCCCCGAGAGAGATCACATCCATCCCAATGATGACACCAAATGCTTCATTAGAGCTGCACTCTGTGACCTTCAATTGCGGTAGGAACAATAGATCAGGTAAGTTGAGCCCTATTTTGTAAACATTGGTGATTGCTTCCCCTTGTGCATATTGGGCAGTGGTTTCGCCGATTGATTCCAATGCCAAAGCGTTGACAGTTTCATCGGTGATAGCCGAGTGAGATGCACCTGTATCCCAAAGGCAATTGGTCCAAAAGGTTGTTGGAATTTGCTTTTCTGAGCTGTTGGTACGCATTGGCATCGAAATCCCAACCTTGGAAATGATTTCAAAAAATCGGCCGCCTTTTGACTGGATGGTTATGGCTTGGAACTGCATGTTTGTATATCATCTATTCAAGGGCGAAAGTAAGGCGAGAAGTTCCGTACAGTATAGGCTTCCCTTCCTGGTGAACACAATTGGATACAGAAAGTTCCCAGTTTGTAGTCCTTGACCGCTTCCCAATAGGCTTCATCCTCTGTCTCGTAGGCTCCCACGACCTCATGGTTCACGATGACCAAGACTTTGCCATTGTATTTTGCAACCAATTCATCTTGATGAGTACGGTAGTATTCGAACTGACTATGTACAATTGGATTCAGCATATCGTTTTGCGTATGGTTACAAAAATAAGCATTTTTTTTGAAAAGGAAAACTAGGAGTAAGCCTGATTTCCGGTCGGCTTGAATGGTAAAGGCCGATCCCTAGATCACTCCGGTCGAAATGACAAACCTTATGCATACTTACTCAAGTTTCGCACCGCCGTCGATGTCGAGATTTCGCATGGTGACCCTTATAATTTGGTCTTGAGGCGCTATTGTTGGATTCCGGAAAAAATCGAATCTGCCACCGATCGATATTATGCTGCTTGATCCTTGCCTGTTTG
>JANPHP010000439.1:0-10970 GCA_031424495.1 Bacteroidota bacterium
ACAGGCTTTGTGGCACCTGCTACGGGCGGCTATGCCTTGGAGTTTGTGACCGTCGGGGTTTCAGCTTGTGGGTTTAGTTTGGACAATGTGGTGGTGGCTTATGGGTCTGAGAAGGTTTTGGTGAGTTGTGGTGGTGGGGAGGCGTATCGGTTTGGATTTAATGGGCAGGAGAAGGAAAGTGATTTGAGCGGGGTTGAGGGGGCTAATACGAGTGCTGAGTATTGGATGTATGATGCAAGGTTGGGGAGGAGATGGAATTTGGATCCAGTAGATCAGATTTCTACTTCTAATTATGCTAGTTTCTATAATTCTCCGATTTATTATGCCGATATTAAGGGGGATAAAGGTGATGATTGGGTTAAAGGCGCTAATGGAACGGTGTATTGGGATGAACATGCGGGTCCGAAATCAACCATGAAATTAGGAGAAACATATTTAGGCAAGGAACGACAAATTACCTCCACTATAGGTGGAAAATACTATGACAAATACTTTCTGCAGGCGGATGGAAGTGTAAAAGTAAATTCCTCTGGTACAATTTATCCTGTCGGTTATGGTTCCGCCGATCTTGGAGGAGGGCTCATAATTGATAATAAGTCAAGACACCAAACCTTTCAACAGAGCTTGCATAACCAAAGTGCAAGATATTGGGATGAAGGAAATTGGCAAGAAGCAGTTGAATACAAAATAAAAGCAATAACAATGAGAACAAGTGATGAGGTAACATTCGAACAAGGGATCAAAATAATGGGAGGAACAGCGTCAGTTGTTTGCGGTATTATCACTTTTGGGGCCTCTTTGGAAGCAGAATTCGTGATAGGCGGTGTAATCGAGTCGCTTGCTGGTGACGTTGGTATAATTACTGGGATTGATGATATGTTAAGTGATAAGAATGGAAACTCTATGCTGCAACAAATTTTTCCAGAAGATTCAAAATTAATCAATACTATTAGTACAGTTGCCTCTTTTTCAGGTGGATGGATTTCTTTCAAAAGTGCCTTAATTGCTCCAAATGTGATCGACATAATTGGAACCACTAACGATATTCAGTCAATCCTTGTGCCTCAAATCCTACAACATAAAGTAGATTCTAACGAAACACCTGCTGGGCCTTTGATACCACAGGAGCCGAAATGACTCCTATTGGAAAATCGCCTTATAGATTCCCTGAACTGGCTATAAACGCAGTTCATGAAAACAAAATCAGAAAACTGGCCATGCCCTTTTTGCAAAAGGGGGATGTTCACAATCGACCAAGATCAGGTGATCATAGCACCTTCTGGGGCAGCTGCGAATTCTAATGGAATCTATTACCAAAGGAATCCCCACGGCAAAACAGAGCGGTTGGCGGCAGTTTTGGTCTGCAACAATGCAAAATGCAATGAGCCCGTGGTCATGGGTGCAGATTCTGTCTTCCAAAACATTCAAGACTGGAGCATTCCAATGAAGCAGGAGCGCGTTTATACCCCCCGCTTTTTTCACCCTGCATTAGAGATATTTTCAATTCCAGCAAGCTGCCCCTTGCAAGTCGCGGAGCAAACACGCATTGCGTTCTCCCATTATTTCAACGATCTCAAGGCAAGTGCAAACGCCATTCGCACGGCACTGGAATTGCTCATGGATGCCCAAAAGGTGAAGAAGACAATCGTAGACAAGTCTGGCAAACGGAAGCAACAGACATTGCATGCCAGAATTGAGGACTTTGGCAGAGCGGTTCCTGATCTGAGATCCTATTTGATCGCCGCAAAATGGATCGGCAATGCAGGTAGCCATGGTGGGGAGCTTACACGGGAGGAACTCTTGGTGGGCTTCGATCTTTTGAATCATGCGATTTATGAGTTGTACGAAAAGAAAAGTCATCACAAGGACCTTCTGAAGAAAGCCAAGGAGATCAATGAGACCAAGCGGCATCGGTTGAAACGCAAGGCATAGCGGGACCTTGAATTGAAGATCGTTGGTCGTCGTCCTCAAGGCAAGCGTTCCCTTCAAAGGCTACATTTTCTGAACATTTTTCGAGCCCAATTCCATCGATCGTCACCATCAGATTCGAGTTTACTGATCCATAAGCCAAAAAAAGCTACTTTCTAACCTCCATAGAATTCCACAAAACCAGCAATTAGGCCTCCCTGCCGATGGTCCACAAAATTTGCATAAACCATTTCTTCCAAATACTTTTGATTGTGACACGCTTCTGGCAGCGGGTCGTCCTGTATTCATAGAGTTCGATGATATGCATGTCCAAAAGCGACACACAGAAACGGTTCTTCTCACCAACGATGAAAAATAATCGACTTCACTTGATAATTACTGAAATATGGCACCTCAAAACACCCAACCCAAAAGCATCGTCCTTGCAAACAACGACATCGTCTATCTGTGGTGGACCTATCCGCACAGGATTCCAAACTGCTTGGGCTTTTCTATCCACCGCGTGATCGATGGCATCGAGGAGCCTCATGGCCTGCAAGCAAGTGTGGGTTTTAGCGCAACCGCAGACCCTCGCAAGCAGCCTCAGACGACTGATGAGTGGCCCATCCAAAGTTTCAACTGGAAAGACGTCTATGCGCCACGCGATCAGCCCCTCTCCTATCGCATCATTCCCATGATCATGAATGGTGATGATTGGCAACACCTCGTCCAAGACCGAGACAAGATGATCGAAACAGACATTGTGAGCAGTACACAACAATTTGGTGACGCAAGGATCGTCTTCAATCGGGGCTTCCTCTCCACGCAGGCATTTTCCAAGCGAACCAAGAAAGTGGTGAAGGTGAAAGCCGAAAACCTGATGCAGGAAGGTGGCGCCAAGGGACTGATTTCCAAGGTTGGCGGTATATGGCGCAAACGACTTGCGGGTCAGGTACTCACCAACATCCATACATTTTTCAAACAAAAAGGTAAATTCTATTGTGCGCTTTATGAACTCAGCGATGAGGAATTGATCGACATTCTCCTGAAATGCAATGCAGCGGAAATCATCCTCTCAAGCTCGGAAAGCAATGAAGAATCGCGCAAGAAACTCCATGAAGCAATGGAGGCAGACACCAAACTCAAGGTCTATGACCGCTTCATGAAGGATGGCAGCATAGGTCACAACAAATTTGTGGTATGCACCGATGAGCACGGCACGCCGCAATCGGTACTCACAGGCAGCATAAACTGGACATCCACAGGACTGTGTGGGCAAACGAATAATTTGGTGATCATCCACGATGCCGCAATTGCTGCACAATACCTTCGCTACTGGGAGCGGCTGCGCGATGACATCGGTCCCGAGAGCATCGCGGAACAGAATCAGGAGCTGCGGACTTGGTGTAGGGAAAATGGGAGCGAGTTTCCCGTTGATGCCCGACCGTCCGTCAAACTATGGTATTCTCCCAATACTGTAAAGCGAACGAAGCCGTCCCAAATTACGCCAGCATCCACTCCAATAGATGTACAGGAAGTGTTTGCATTGATCGCCAATGCCAAGAAACAAATTCTCTACTTGGTTTTTAATCCGGGCACGCCGAGTATCATCGACGCAGTGAAAGAAGCGGCACTGACTGCAAAGACAAGTGGCAAACCCATCTTCGTGCGGGGCGCCGTTTCTGACGCGGTCCTTGGAAAGCGTGTGACCACCAATATCATTTCCAAGGATGCGACCTTGGAACCCGACACCTACAAGGTCACTGGCGTGGCAGCGATACCCGGCAGTTTCAGCTATTGGGAACAAGAGATGCTCAAATTGGGTTTTGCAACCATACACGACAAGATTTTGGTCATCGATCCCTTCGATGCCGAAAATTGCGTCGTCGTCACTGGCAGCCACAATCTCGGATTCAAAGCATCCTACGCCAATGATGAAAACATGCTGATCTTCAAAGGAAACACCCCCATCGCCCAAGCCTACGCAGCACATGTCTTGGATGTCGTAAACCACTTCAAGTGGCGCTACAAACTCCAGAATCGCGTCGGAGAAAAGAAAGGAGCCGCCCTCCAAACCGCCCTGACCTCAGCCTGGCACGACTTGAGCGAGACCGATGCCTGGATGGATTACTATTATGACGCCGATGGGGATTTGGAGAAGGAGCAATTGTTGTTTTGAAATATGACTATCCGCAACTTTAACAGTGGTTTTTGACACGAGATGTCAAAGTCCAAGGTGAAATTGAAGCAGAACTAAAGGATTGAATATGAATCTGCTAAATTTTTCCAAAACCTACCCCGATGAGGCCTCCTGCAAGGCGCACTTTAAGTTCTTTCGTGAGAAGGAAGGGGTTATCTGCAAGAAATGCTGCGGCGAGAAGCACTGGTGGCTGAAGTCGCAGGAGATGTATGAGTGCACGAACTGCCACTTCCGCATGTCCCTCAGGAGCGGCTCGGTGATGGAGAACAGCAAGTTGCCCTTCCTGTATTGGTACATCGCTATGCATCTGATGTCGGCAACGAAGAAGGGCTTTTCGGCATTGGAAATGCAGCGCCAAACCGCCCACAAGCGCTATGAGCCGATTTGGGCCCTGATGCACAAGCTGCGCATGGCCATGGCCAACAGGGATGAGAAACATCTCTTGCAAGGGCAGATCGAGCTGGACGAGGCCTTTTTCACGGCTCCAAACCCCGAGAAGGCCGACGAACCGCAGAAACGTGGCGCCGGGAGCCAACGCAAGGCAAAGGTGTTGGTGATGGCCGAGTCCACGCCCGTCGAACATGAGAAAAAGCATCGCAAGAAGTTCAAATGCGGGTATTTCAAGATGATCAAAATCGATGACTTGGAGGCCGAAACCATCGACAGGGAGACCCAAAACAGCGTCCTGCCCGATCAGACCGAACTTCGCACCGACAATTCCAAATCACATGTAGGACTCGTAAAGATCGTCAAAAGCCTGGATGCAAAGACCCTACCAGGCAAGGAGGGCAGCAAGGCTCTTCCATGGGTACATACATGCGTCAGCAATGCCAAGCGCTACTTCCTGGGCATCTACCACGTGATATTTGACAAGTACCTACAGAATTACTTGAGCGAGTACAGCTATATGCTCAACAGGCGCTACCATGGACAACGATTGTTCGATAGGCTGGTGCTGGCCGCTACATACCACTGGAAACAATGAAATGGTTACTGTTAAAGTTGCGGATAGTCATATTTTGAAACGCATTTCATACCTGCCTTCACCTAGAATAGCCACACACCTGAAAACGGTGTAAACAGCTATTTTTATGCAAGACAAAGGCAAAATGGATCAAAGAGGTGTTGGCGGGCCGTGGCAGAATCTCGCAGACCGATCTTGTTCCTGATGAGCTGTGGTCGGATGCTCCCCAATAGAGGCAGCAAGCACTCCTTGAACCCGTACTGGGGGCAAACTTCACGCGCCCCAACCAATCGCATCAGTCGCTGATTGTAGCAAAATAACTTCGTTCCATCGGAGATTCAGAAAGACAGCACCAACTTGGTTGCGAGTTACCCACAGTCCGAGAATGCGGAAATATGTTTCGCACCTATTTGACATTTTGAAAAATTTTTCTATCTTCACCAAAGCACTTCTTGGGCCACTTTGTGAACGTTCCTTACGAAGTCCTACGAAGCTTCCGTACTCGCCGTTATTATGAAATTCATTCGTCAACATTTGAGGCCATTTGCCATCATTTCTGGATTGAGCATGCTTTTCCAGATGTTGCTGCCGTTGTCAGTATTTCCGGTCACGGGCCATGACTCGATGCCCGAATACACGGGATTTACGCCATATTCTACGTCGAATATGGTGAACCTTTCAGATGGGAGCTTTACTTACAACCTGCCGTTGATGGAAATTCCGGGTGGGTACCCGATCAATTTGGCTTACAATTCTAGCTCCGTGAATCCGCAGGCGATGGCTTCTTGGGTGGGGTTGGGCTGGAACCTGTCGCCGGGAAGTATATCGCTGACCAAGCAGGGGTTTCCAGATACTTTCAACGGTACAAAGGTCAAATATCGCACCAAGATGCCCTCCAACTGGACGCTTACAGCCGCTCTCGGGGTCGGATTTGAGGCGTTTGGCAAGGAAAAGGGGCTCAAGGTCGATGCCGAGGGAAATGTATCGTTTAACAATTATCGTGGCATTACCACAGGAATTTCGGGAAAGTTGTCTGGATTGGCAGGCTTTGCATCTTTGGATTTTGACTACTCGGGAGGTCGGTTTGGTTTCAGCCCTAGGATTGATCCGGGGGCGTTGATGTCGGAGGTTTCCAAGAACACCACCGGAAATGATAGCAAGAGCAGCCCAACAAGCAAAGACAAGGTTGAGGAGAAGTCCTCTGGAAAGGCGCATGATGCAAGCAAAAGCACTCAAAGGCAGAAAGGGCAACGACTGAGCTCGTTGAAACAGTTTGTACAAAGTCGAGGCGTTTCACGTTCTCAAATCGGGTTTAGCGCTGGAGGAGCGCATCTTGGTGGTGGGCAATACTCGATCGCTGCGATCAGACCGACCTCGTTTCCAACTACGCTGACCAAATACTCTGGTGGAGCAGTTTCGTTGAAGATCGAGGTTGGGGCCAAGGTACTTCCACTTCCATTGGACATGGAAGGTAGAATCATGGGAAGCTACACGCAACAAGACTTTGACTCTGTGTCTGAAAGGGAGGTCTACGGATATCTTCATTCAGAAGGCGCACTCGATAATAAGGATGCGATGATGGATTACTACACTGAGAATGAAAAGATGTTTGAGAAGCGGGATCAATTTCTCGCACCGCCTTTCCCGAACAACGACTTCTATCAGGTTTCAGGTGAAGGTCTTTCGGGGACATTCCGGGCATATCGCAACGAACATGGGCACTATCGAAAGAACTATGTCGAAAGCCGAAACATCTCCGTGAATGCGGGAGCAGATATTGGCATTCCCACTGGTGCCTCGCTTCCCCCCTTCCTCGCACATTACGTCCAGAAAGTTGGGGCCAATTTAGGGGCAGCTTCGACGCATCTGTCGATAGGAACTTGGGATGAAAATCTTCAAGGAGATGGCGAGAATTTCAAATTCAGGCCACAGGACAATTTCCAAAATAGTGATGAGCCTTTCTATTTTCGTTTCATTCATGACAAAAGCGCCAATCGATGGCTGAGTGATGATAGCTCCCCAACGAAAGCGAAACTTGAACGAAAGGGGTTGGTATCGGAGCCAAAGCTTCCGAATTCTACAAATTTCATCGACGACCGAGATGCCACAGGTCGCAGTTCCTACATTCGATACACGCTGCTAGACGATGTCTTGAAAAAATCGAATGGCTATCGGTATCTCGCACACGAAAAGAACCTCAAGATCCTCAACCGAACGGGAGCGGTGATCGCCTACCCCTACGATCATTACAAAGGCATCAGCAATGGCAAGAGTATCGCCGAGTTCAGCATTGTCAATCCTGAAGGGATGAACTATATCTATGGGTTGCCTGCCTACGTGAAGAATGAAAGAAACCTGAATTATTCGGTAAACGTGCGGGGTGAAGACAGCAATGTGACCGTGAATAGCGCTAATCGAAAGGTTGCCAGGTATGCGGGAAAGCATATCGAAGATGAGGCAGGAACAATATCGGGCTATACCTGTGCAGAACCCTATGTGGGGACACACCTCCTCACAGCGATCACGAGTCCGGATTATGTGGACCGAGAAAACGATGGGTTGACGCCCGACGATTTTGGCACCTATACGCGGTTCAATTATCAGCGTGTGGCTGGTGGCAACGATGGGTGGTATGTCTTTCGCACACCCTATCAAGACGCGACCTTTGAGTATGGCTCACTGAGCTCCAACAAGGATGATATGGCGAGCTATAGCTCTGGGGAAAAGGAGGTTTACTATTTGCAGTCCATCTCCTCCAAAACCCATGTCGCGATTTTCAAAACCTCGGATCGAGAAGATGGGGGCAGTTCAAAGTTGAGCACGAACTCAACTGCGGAAGAATACCTGGCAGGGTATGATAGCAGGGCCAGCATCGTGAAGGCAAAGAAGCTTGAGCTGATTGAGCTGTATCCGATTTCTGCTTGCCAGGAAGTTGGTGGGAAAAGCGGAATCTATGCCCCCCTTCCAGGGAGCATGCCGATCCAAAGTGTTCATTTTGCTTACGATTATTCCCTGTGCCGAGGAATCCCCAACAACATCAAAAATGGAGATGCAGGCCTAACCGCCTTTGAAGGCGGCAAACTCACCCTGAAGAAGGTTTGGTTTGAATACGGTGGTACGCTTACGGAACGCATCAGTCCTTATGAATTTGGATACGCATATCCTGTGGCGAACTATCCCCAGCCCTATGCCAATATCGCAGCTTATGGAGCGCAGTTTCAGCATCAAAACCCCGAATTTCAGGAAGTGGATATGGATCGCTGGGGTAGCTACCAATCCTATGCACAGAAATTTCAAGGCAATCACTTGGGGGGCTTGGCACCGTTTTTTCCTTATGTGGATCAGAACCCAAACTATGCCCAATTTGACCCTGCTGCTTGGCACCTGAAACAAATCAAATTGCCGGGTGGTGGGGAGGTGCACGTGCAGTATGAACAGGGAGATTACCAATATGTCCAGGATCGACCTGCGATGATCATGGTGCCATTGTCTAGTGAGACGAATTCAGACGATGGCCCAGACAATCAATACTATCTGGATTTGTCCAAAATAGGTATCAATTATTCATTGCTAATCAATAATGTCCAAAAACAAGATCTTGCGGACAGGCTTTTCCGACCGATGCGTGAAAATAGAGAGCGCATGTTTTTTGACATGTTTTACGCCTTGATTGGGTCTGAAAGACCTGACCCTGGGGACGGCACCTCCGAGGCGATTGAGGGGTTTGCCAGAATTGCAGGTTATGGTTATGATAACGATGGAATATACTTTGTTTTCAAGGAAGGCAACGGTTTGCAGAATTTCACCAGTATCGATTACCCTTCGAAATTTAGTAAAAGGGAAATCCCACGGAAGGTGTGCAAAGACTTCTACAATACGAACCGAAGAGGCATGCTCACGGGAATGACCAATGCGATCAGTCAGGGCTCAAAAGAGAGTAGGTTCCGAGCATTCATCACGGTTCTTCGCTCCTTGGCAAGCGTAACCACTTGTCAGGAGATAGCCCCTGAACTTTCATACGTTCGTCTGGAAGCGCCTGCAGCCAAAAAGGGAGGAGGTGTACGTGTGAAACGGTTGCTGATGTATGATGAAGGGATCGATTCCCTTGCGAATGCGCCTGTACTTTATGGCCAAGAATACCATTATCTCACGGAAGAAGGGGGCAGGATGATCAGCTCGGGGGTGGCGGCCAATGAACCCAGTACAGGAAGGATGGAAAGCCCGCTTGTGCAGCCCATCGACAAGTCTGAGCAGAGCACTTATGAAGCCATCCTGTTTGGGCGGGATATGTACGGTCAGACCGGGCCGATCGGTGAATATATTTTGCCGAGTCCGAGCATCACGTATTCCAAAGTAGTGGTTTCCAATATTCATGAAGGCAAGACCTCGACAGGCTTTGAAGTGCATGAGTTTTACACATCCAAGACGCATCCCTTCAGGTTTGTGGCTTCAGGTTTAGAGCAATTTATGAATCAACCTCTCGGGCTCAATGTCGGCACGATCGGGTATTCTAGGCTCAATCCATTTGTGGCGCAGGGCTATGTATTCATGCAAAATGAGATGGACGGGCAGCCCAAACGTGTGGCGAAATACAGTCATGGGGCCAATCTCGAAGCTCCGATTGCAGAGGAGGTTTACGAATATTACGCACCCGATGAGTCGCTGAAGCTGATGAATGAAAACTTGGAGATCGAAAAAGGAAATCCTGGCAGAGACGTTCAAGTCCTCTCAGAGATGGTGCAAGTCAAAGATGTAACGAAGTCGGGAAGGTTGGAGATCGATTTGTCTGCTGGTATAGCGATGTTGATGGGACCTCTTCCCTTGGTACTACCGATGTTCTTCAAAACTGTAAAAAGGGGTGGCACGGGAGTATCCTTCAGCGAAAGGATCTTGCGAAGTCATGTCACCACCAAAATCGTGAGCTTTCCTGCGATTCTGAAACGCACGATCAACCGTGCAGACGGGGTTGCCCAACAGTCAGATTTTGAAATCTTTGACAAGGCAACAGGAGAATGCCTCGTTGTCAAGACGAAGGATGAGTTCGCTGGAAGCTATGCGAGTCAGGAGTTTCGTGCCTTCTGGAACTATCTGGGCATGGGAATGAAGTCGCGGAATGAAGGGTTGATTGCTACTGGAAGCCTTCGCTATGGGATGGACGGACCACGCGCTTACGTGGAGTTCTCGGAGGGCGGTGCCTGCGGGGAAGCAGGAAGATTCACGGAGGGAGATCTAATACGATTGGCTCCAAACAATTGTGCCAATGGGGATCCCTCGCAGAATTCTGAATTGCTCTACCATGTGGACGAGGTGGATCTCACCCGTGACCGCTTGTATCTCTACCCCTCAGGGATGAAATCCCCTTTTTGCACACCCTCCGCGACCCTAGACTCCATTGTTGTGGTGCGGAGTGGCTACAAAAACGAATTGAAGACCAATATGGGCGCGCTGATGACGCATAGCACCGACAGTATGGCGAGCTATTTTAGCTCCCGTTCGGGACGAGCTCAATTGATCCCTTCGAGCCATCCATTAATCGATGATCTGAATGATGCATTGAATAGTACAATCCACTCTAGGCTCGACATTGACGGAACAATTCAACTGCTTGGCACATACGATGGACTTTCCATTCCTACCGATCCCTGTGTAATCGATGGGAGTTGTGCGGCAGGCGGATTGAGATTGTCCAATGTTCGGATCCACTATCATATAGCGGACGAGGTCTTGACGCTGCAATTGTTGGGTGCCACGGTGTCGCGGGCTCCTTATACGCAGCAGAAGGTGATCAACTGCAATGCCGCTCAGGATACAATTCATTTATTTAGCCCGGGAGGTGGTACGTCCACGCCTACTGGTGTTCAGCCTCAAATTAGGAACAACAATAGTTTTAATGGCCCG